>DVNA01000054.1 GCA_018714665.1 Candidatus Gallibacteroides avistercoris
CAGGCGATGGTATGCAACCGGTCGGTAAAGATTCTGTCAGCGGGAATAACCTTTTTGATTGCCTGGATAAAGCGGGGATAGTTGTTCTCTATTTTCATTGTCGCAGTGCTTTTACTGAAAGTAACAATACAAATGTACCACTATTCGGCATATCCTGTACCGGGTAACGAATAAATCTTTTTAGAAAAGATAAATCGATGTTTTAACAGGTTATAGGTCCAGAAACGGAGGCTTGCTGATGGGGATTTAGCCGTTTGCAGGAATCTGTTTTTTCATCCAATAATTTGTCAGATGCAACTTATTCGCTCGCTGTTTCTGTACCTTGATTACCCGATATCCACGCTTCTCGAAAAAGGGGCGGGCTGTGATGCTCACCTCTGCGCTTATTTCGGACACTCCGTATTCCTTGGCATATCTTTCCACCTGCATAAGAAGGGCCGAGGCAATACCTTTTTTTTGCCACTCCTTGTGGACGAACATCGAGTGCAGGTAACCGGAGGCGTTCATGGACGAAAATCCGATGATATGGTTCTGTTTGTCGAACGCTCCGACATAACGGTTGTTGGAGAGCAGTTCTTCCATATGTTCTACACTGTCTCCGCACGAAGCCCAATCTTCCACCTCTTCCCGGGTGTAGTCTTGGGAGTTTACATGGAGAACTGTTTCCCGAAACATTTCGCACATCCGGGGCGCATCCACCCGGGAGAGTTCCCTGATGTCAAAATCGGTATTCATGCGTTTGATTACCCGGCAGGGATTCCCGGCGGCAATACAGTTGGCCGGAATCGATTGGGTAACCACACTCCCCGCTCCGACGATGCTATTCTCTCCGATTGTAACACCCGCCAGCAGAATGGCCCCTCCGCCAATCCAGACGTTGTCGCCGATTGTGATTGGCAATGCTTTTGTTCTGAAAAACAGCTCTCCCGATGCCTCGTCCCAGTTATCGACAAAACGTTCCCGGACGTCGAGGGGGTGTGTCGCCGTATAGAGCTGTACGTGAGGGGCTATCAACACTCGATTACCTATCCGGATGAGGTTTTCGTCCATCATGGTACAGTTTGCATTGACAATGGTTTTTTCGCCGATGAAGATGTGTTTACCGCATTGGCAGGTAAAATGCGGGCCTATATGAGAATGTTTCCCGATGGCACCCAACATCCGGCCAAGAATATCACCTCTTTGGGATTCGGGCGTTCGGGCGTCGTTCAGGATGGCAAGATATGCTTTCGTTTCGGTAATCATCCTCAAAACATCTTCATTCAACCGGTTGCCATACTCTCCTGCCAGAAATCTTCGGTAACTGTTTTCCGGTTCATGCAACTCCTTTACCATGACATATTCCTCCTGTGTCTCTTTTACAATTTTAAATCCCAGTTGTATGTACCACCTTGCGGCATAATTCTCTTTCTGAACCGAGAGAGATAGCCGTTGGTAGTGTCTTTGTTTCAATGCGTTGAAAAGTTCATGCATAAGACGGCTCCCGATACCCTTGTTCCGATAGGGCTTATAGAGCGAAATGGAAAGCGAGGGTGTTTGGTTATCTACATGGCCGTAGTCTGGCATGATTCTGCACCATGCAGCACCTATTACACGTCCCTTATAATCCGCTACCAAACAAAGGTCGTCTTTCCTTTCACCGAAATTTTCGACATATAGGCTCAGTTCGGGTAAATCGACAACCGTTCTGGGTGGGGACTGCTCTCCTTCGGGAATAAAAATCGCTTCATACAGAAATTCTTTTAGCAAACAGGTCTCATCCGGGTGTAAAGGCCGGATCGTACAGTCGACTGTTTTACTCATACATTCGGCCTTTTTGTCCATTCCATCGCTCTTTTGTCAGTATCGTAAAATGTTCGGTTCGCACATCTCCTAACGGGGAGATCTTTCCCTCTTCGGTGTGATGGAACATGAACCCGCACTTATCCATTACTCTGCGGGATTTGTCGTTTCCGTCATAATAGCCGCACCACACCCTTTTTATGCCCAGTTCGTCGAAACAACGCTTCAATAGCCGTTCTACCGTTTCCGGAATCAGCCCCTTTCCCCAATAGGGAACTCCTATCCAATAACCGATCTCCGCATCCCCCTCTTGCATCTCTGCACTGTGTACGCCGTCTCCAAACATAATGCCGACGCTCCCTATCGGTTCACCGCTCTCTTTCAATACCACAGCGTACGTTTCAGGAGCAGAAAGAATCTCCCGGATCACTTTTCGGCTCTCCTCTTCGGACGTATGCGGCGGCCATCCGGCAATTGAGCCGATGGCGGGATGCTGAGCATATTTATAAAGAGATTTTGCATCGTTTTCGTTCCACGGACGAAGCAACACCCTTGTTGTTTCCATTGTAGATAGTTCCATCGGTTTGTCATTTTTGAGTAAACAGGGAAATTTGAAAAAAGGGATATCCCCATATTTTTCAAATATACGAAATATAGAAGATTCTCTCGTATATTTGTATCCGGTTTTAATAATCGAGAACAACTGTTTATGCAATCTGCCATATCCAAAACACTGATAGAGTGGTATAAGAAAAACAAACGCGACCTACCGTGGCGCAACACGACCGACGCATATACCATCTGGATATCCGAGATCATCCTGCAACAGACCCGGGTGGCCCAGGGTCTTGACTATTTTGAACGGTTCATTCGCCGTTTTCCCGATGTTCTGTCGCTTGCCGCCGCCCGGGAGGAGGAGGTGCTGCGGTATTGGCAAGGATTAGGATATTACAGCCGGGCCCGAAACCTGCACGCTGCCGCAAAAGAGATTCTGGAACGGTTTAACGGAACCTTCCCCGACCGATACGAAGACGTACGTTCCCTGAAAGGTATCGGCGATTATACGGCTGCCGCCATCTGTTCTTTCGCCTATCGGCAGCCGTATGCCGTATTGGACGGAAACGTCTATCGGGTGTTAAGCCGGCTGTTGTCCATAGAGACGGAGATAGATACCCCCGCAGGGAAGAGACTTTTTCAAGAAGCGGCCTTCTCGCTGTTGGATGAAAAGGAACCGGATATATACAACCAGGCCATTATGGAGTTCGGGGCTTTGCAATGTACGCCTCAACAACCGCAATGCCTCTCATGTCCGTTAGCGGGAAATTGCCTGGCACATGAAAAAGGGATAGAAAAGAGCCTTCCGCACAAACAGGGAAAGACGTCGGTAAAGGAGCGATTCTTCAACTACTTTTACATTCAAAACAAAGGTTCTGTCTGGATACACAAACGGACGGGAAACGACATCTGGAAAAACCTGTTCGAGCTACCGTTGATAGAGACCGACAAACGGTTATCGTTGGAAGAGTTGCAACAGACAGAGGCATATCAAAAACTTTTTGCGGATGTACAACGGATAGTCATATCGTCGTCCGTATTCGAGGCCAAGCACGTTTTGTCGCACCGCATCATATACGCCTCTTTCTATACGATAGAGATAGACGCCCCTGGAAGCGGATTTTCCGAATATCGAAAAATCGCGACATCGGAAATAGACGACTTTGCCGTATCCCGCCTCACCTTGCGTTTTTTAGAGCACATTCATGTCTAATGAACTATTTGGCACACATCTATCTGTCAGGAAACGACACGGAGCGGCGTATCGGAGGCTTCATTGCCGATGCGGTAAAAGGTTCGGACTTGACGCGTTTTCCCGATAAAATCGGTCAGGGAATCGTACTTCACCGGGAAATAGACCACTTTACCGATACGCACCCGCTGGTAAAAGAGCTGACCAAAGAGCTGCGCAACCGGTTCGGAAGATATGCCGTTATCCTGCCCGACATCTATTTCGACCACCTGCTAACGCGGCACTTCGACGAATATTCCCGGCAATCGTTACGGCGTTTCGCATACCGTTTTTACCTCTCCTTACTGACTCACTACCCCATTCTACCACCCCGGATAAAACGTTTTATGTGGCATTTTATCTTAACCAACCGATTATGCCGGTATAAATCAACGGCAGGGTTGAGAGAGTCGCTGATGATCATGGAGAGTTTCCACCGCATTGTTATGGATGTTGAGGGTGCTGTCCGGTACCTGGAAGAGAACCTCCTGCAAATAGACGAATTGTTCACGATTTTTTTCTCTGAGTTGCAATCGGCCGTTCGGACCTGGCAACAGGACATATCATACTAAAAAAGAAGGGGGCCGAATGTATGTCGGCCCCTTTCCCGTTTTATCGTTTTCAAACTCTTTATTTTTTAGGCAAAGGCTTCTTCTCTACGTGTACCCGTTCTGTGGGATCCAGGTTCCGGTTCCTTTCATCCACGGCTTGCACTACCCGTTCAGCCACCTCCCGAAATGCCTGTCCGGTTATACTGTCGCCGTTCAATGCTACCGGTACCCCGTTATCCCCCCCTTCGCAGATACTTTGCACAATGGGGATTTGACCCAACAACGGGATATTCATCTCTTCTGCCAAACGTTTTCCACCCTCTTTACCGAAAATATAATAGCGGTTTTGGGGAAGTTCGGCCGGCGTAAACCACGCCATATTCTCGATCAATCCCAATACCGGCACGTTTACCTTGTCGTTAGTAAACATATCGACCCCCTTGCGGGCATCGGCCAACGCCACCTCTTGCGGCGTGGATACCACAATGGCACCCGTTACGGCAAGGGTCTGAACCAACGTCAAATGAATGTCGCTTGTTCCCGGAGGAAGATCTATCAGGAAATAGTCCAGTTCGCCCCACGCAGCATCGCCTATCAACTGCTTTAACGCGTTGCTTGCCATACCGCCCCGCCAGACAATGGCGCTCTCCTTATTCACAAAAAACCCGATGGAGAGAATCTTTACACCATATTTTTCTTCGGGTACGATCAGGTCTCTTCCCTCTATCCGTTCGAGCATCGGACGAGCCTCTTCCATCCCGAACATCTTCGGGACAGAGGGGCCGAAAATATCGGCATCGAGCAATCCCACCCGATACCCCTGCTGGGCCAGTGCCACCGCCAGATTGGCCGCCACGGTAGATTTTCCCACACCGCCTTTCCCGGAAGAGACGGCAATGATGTTCTTTACCTGCGGTAACAGCTTCTCGGGCTCGGGCCGCTGCAACTGACGGCTCTTCACCTGGATATTCCCCTTTATATCGACATCGGGACTTACAAAGGTAAGAATCGCCGTTTCGGCCGCCTTTACCACCGATTTTATAAAGGGATCGTTCGGCTTCTCGAAAAGAATGGAAAAACTGACTTTGTTTCCCTCGATACGCATATCGTCCTCAATCATTCCGGCTTCGACCAGGTTCTTTCCGGAACCGGGATAACGGACCTTACTCAATGCTTCGAGTATTAGTTTCGGGTACAATGTCATGTCAATAAATTTTATCTGTTTATAATCCTTGTTGTTTAGCGCTGCGCTTGCTACGGTTGAAACTGCGGTAAGCATCGTATTCTATCTCCACATCCGGCTCTTCTACCGGACCTCCCGATGGACAAACGAAATGGAGGTATTTGATGTTCAACCCCCGTTCAAGCCACTGTTGTTCATAAAACGTCCGGATGGAGAGAATCGGGTTACCGGTGTGTGTCCGGTACAAATCGTCCGTATCATCGAGAACGGGCAGGTGATTCAACCGGACCAGCTCTTTGGTATAAGTATATAAGAAATTGCTGTCGGTCTTCAAATGTATAGAACCGTTTTCGACCAATATTTGTTTGTACAGTTCAATAAAGCGGGAAGAGGTAAGCCGCTTACGCACCTTCTGCATCTGCGGGTCGGGAAACGTTATCCAGATTTCAGAGACTTCGCCGGCGGCAAAGAAATGAGGTATCAGTTCAATATCGGTACGCAAAAAAGCGACGTTGGGAATCTTTTCCTGAAAAGATTGTTTGGCCCCGGTCCACATCCGGGCTCCTTTGATATCGACACCGATAAAATTTTTCCGGGGGTACATCTTGGCCAGGCCAACGGCATACTCCCCTTTACCACAACCGAGCTCCAATACGATCGGATGGTCATTTTTAAAAAACATTTCGTTCCATTTTCCCTTCAATTCGCACCCTTTTTCCTGTAAAGTAGCAAAAGGATATTGAAACACATGGGGATATCCGGCCAGTTCTTCAAACTTTTGTAATTTATTTTTTCCCATCTACGGTCTTTTTTTTTGTTTCTCACCTAAATAAACAGAACAACTGCCAAAGGTCAGTCTCTTGCAACGGGTATTTTCAAAACCGGCATTCCGGAATATCTGCAACATATCGTCTCCCTGAGGTACTACCGCAACAGAACGCGGCAAATATTGATAGGCCATCTTCTCTTTGGAAAAGATTTTACCCAACAACGGTATCACATACCGGGCATACAACCGGTAAAATTGTTTAAACGGAAATTGATCCGGCGTGGAGAGCTCCAACACCATCAATACTCCTTCGGGAGCCAACACGCGGAACATCTCATTCACGCCCCGTTGTATATCCTCAAAATTGCGTACCCCGAAAGCTACGGTAACGGCATCGAATGAAGCATCGGCAAAAGAGAGATTCAAACAGTCTTGACACTCAAAGGTTATTTCCCCGCTGATACCGGCATTGTTGGCTTTCGTTCGGGCAATGGAGAGCATCTGCTCTGAAAGGTCGATACCGACAATCTGTTCCGGATGCAGGATCCTGTAAATAGACAAGGCCAAATCGCCAGTCCCGGTAGCGACATCGAGTATACGGCGGGGATTCTTCTCTCCCACCAAACGGATCGCCGTTTTACGCCACCGTTTATCGATTCCCCCGAATGTCATGATATGATTCAACCGATCATAATCCTGGGCAATCGCATCAAACATCCGCCGCACCTGGACGCTCTTTTTCTCCTCCTGCTGGTAAGGCAATATCTTCTCTGCTTTGTATGCCATAATCTTTACTTTTCTGCCAATATCACCCCTCGGCGCAAATAGGGACGTTCGGGACGGCCAAAACCGCCAAACACCATGAACCCATGCGTATAACGGGGTTTAAACCCGGCACTCTCCAACTGTTGCCACAATACGCTGCCATCGTCCGGACGATGATAGGCAGCAATGGCAATGCGGTGTAACTGCGGCCGCCGTATCACCGCCTGCGCTCCTTTTAACAGAAAGCGTTCTGCCCCCTCTACATCGGCCTTGATAAAATTTACCTCCCGTCCTGCGAAATAGGTATCCAGCGTGATACGATCACCGTCATTTACATCCGACACAAAACGGTTGACAAGGGTTATCTTCTCTTTCCAGGGAGAGAATGTGGCATTCAACGCCTCTATCCACCCCGGATCGGGCTCAAACAGGTAGATATGTTGGCAACCCTCTACCTGTTCGAGCGCAAAGATACCCTCGGCACTACCTATATCGGCCAAAATACTCTCCGCAGATACCGCAAAGCGGGCATCGGTATAACAATGGGGAGAATCTTTATGCTGCTCCCGGCATAAAGCGGTATATGCCCGCTTTATGCGATCGTCGCCCCAACCTCGTTGAAAATACAACCTTTTTTGTTTGTGCCAAACAAATTTCAATCCGTTGCTCTTGTCGGCATAGACCTTTACATCGGAGGGTCGATACAAGGCGGCAAACGGATAGGGAAAAACGGTTAGCGGATTTTTCTGCAAAAAAGCGAAAACCTCTTCCTCTTCCGGACTTCGACGGGCAACCGCTAAATCGTTCAAAATTTCACGCCGCATCCTCTTCCTGACGGATGCCGATTTGAACAGCTGCCACTGCCACCACCCTTTATGATACAACCTTTTTATCAATGAAACCATCTTCCAACCGAAGGCAACGCTTACGCTCCTATTTTAAGGTAGCCAAAAAGTTACGAACGTTTTTCTCTATGCGTGCAGCCACATCGCCAGCTTCTGCTTTTTCAAACTTTTCGCCCACAATGTGTTCGTACAATTCGATATAACGATCAGATACACTGTTACAATATGCCTCTGTCATCACAGGTACGGTCTGTCCTGTTTTTCCTTGGAACCCGTTTTCGATCAACCATTGACGTACAAATTCTTTGGACAACTGACGCTGTTCTTCCCCCTTTTCAAAACGGGCCTGATAACCATCGGCATAGAAATAACGGGAAGAATCGGGTGTATGAATTTCATCGATCAAGATGATTTTTCCATCTTTCTTTCCAAATTCATATTTGGTATCCACCAATATCAACCCCTTTTCTGCGGCTATCTCCGTACCGCGTTTAAACAAGGCTTGCGTATATTTTTCCAACAATTCGTAATCTTCCTTGCTAACCAATCCTTGCGCAATGATCTCCTCTTTCGAGATATTTTCATCATGACCGGCATCTGCCTTTGTTGTCGGCGTTATAATCGGTGTAGGGAACTTCTGGTTTTCTCTCATTCTCTCGGGCAGGGGCACACCACACAGCGTACGGGCTCCGGCCTTGTATTCGCGCCATGCGCTTCCGGTAAGATATCCCCGGATAACCATCTCTACCTTAAACGGTTCGCACCGCATACCTACCGTAACCATAGGGTCGGGTGTAGCAATCTTCCAATTGGGAAGAATATCTGCGGTAGCATCCAGAAACTTGGCGGCAATCTGATTCAAAACCTGTCCCTTATACGGAATCCCTTCGGGCAAGATTACATCAAAAGCCGAGATACGGTCGGTAGCAACCATAACCAGCAAGTCATCTCCAATACTATATACATCACGTACCTTCCCGTGATAAACACTTTTCTGTTCAGGAAAATTAAAGTCTGTTTTTACCAAAGCATTTTTCATCGCCGTAAATTTTTATATGTTCATTTTTATTCTATGATATTTTTTCTGCATCTCTTCCTGGATGAGTCTCTCTTTTGGCTCGCAATCGAGGTTCATGCTTCTCGTACGCTTCGACGATACGCTGAACCAACTTGTGGCGGACAATATCACTCTTGTTAAACTCTATCTGGACAATTCCCGAAATCGATTCCAGAATATGAATGGCCTGTGCCAAACCTGATATCTGAGAAACAGGTAAGTCGATTTGCGTCATATCGCCGGTAATAATCATTTTGGCATTCAATCCCAAACGGGTAAGAAACATCTTGATCTGATGAGGTGTTGTATTTTGTGCTTCGTCCAGAATAATCACAGCATCGTTCAAAGTTCGTCCCCGCATAAAGGCCAAAGGAGCAATCTGTATGATGTTGTTCTCCATATACTCTTTCAACTTTGCAGCAGGTATCATGTCTTGCAAAGCATCATAAAGAGGTTGCAAATAGGGGTCTATCTTCTCTTTCATATCACCGGGAAGAAATCCCAACTTCTCGCCGGCTTCCACGGCTGGACGGCTCAATATGATTTTCTTCACCTCTTTATTTTTCAAAGCCTTTACGGCCAAAGCTATTGCTACATACGTTTTTCCTGAACCGGCCGGACCCAAAGCAAAAACCAAATCGTTCTCTCCAAACGCATTTGCCAATTTTTTTTGATTCTCCGTACGTGCAATGATAGGTTTGCCATTAACGCCGTATATAATCAAATCATTCTGCTTATTCTCAACAGGCATATCACCCTTCACCACATCAATGATGACATTTTCTCCCAATACGTTGTACTCCGAAGCGTACTTTTCCAACAAACGTACTTTTTCCTCAAACAGATCAATCTCTTGCTCTTCTCCAATAACCTTCATGACATTACCGCGGGCAACCAAACGCAATTTGGGAAACAAGGTCTTTATAAGCTGGATATTGGCATTGTTAACTCCGAAAAAAACTACCGGATCTACACTATCGAGAATTATTATTCGTTCTATCATTCAGAATGTATATACGCTTTATTGGATTTTTTTGCAAAGGTAATAAATTCAAAACGAATAATCTTGCGAGTCTTCTCTTTCTTTTCCTGAATATAAGTGAAACAAAAAGATAAACGATCTTCTCTTTCTGTTCAAAGGGATAAGGAGAGGATAGTCCCTGTGGGGCTTGTATT
>DVNA01000055.1 GCA_018714665.1 Candidatus Gallibacteroides avistercoris
AGACATTCCCGGCTATCAATGCAGGAGTAATCCTCTCGGGCGGACAAGCCCCCGGCGGACACAACGTCATCGCAGGGTTGTTCGACGGACTCAAAAAAATGAACAAAGACTCCAAGCTGTACGGATTCCTCTTAGGCCCGGGCGGTTTGGTGGATCACAAATACATTGAACTGACAGCCGACATCATCGACGAATACCGCAACACGGGCGGATTCGACATCATCGGCTCAGGACGTACCAAACTCGAAACCAAAGAACAATTCGACAAAGGGTTGCAGATACTGAACCAGCTTAACATCAAAGCGCTGGTTATCATCGGCGGCGACGACTCCAACACCAACGCCTGCGTATTGGCCGAATACTACAAAGCCATCAACGCCGGTATCCAGGTAATCGGCTGTCCCAAGACCATCGACGGCGACCTGAAAAACGAAATGATCGAAACCTCTTTCGGATTCGACACCGCCTGCAAAGTATATTCAGAAGTCATCGGCAACATCCAGCGCGACTGCAACTCCGCCAAGAAATACTGGCACTTCATCAAACTGATGGGACGTTCTGCCTCGCACATCGCCCTGGAATGTGCCCTGCAAACCCAACCCAACATCGCCATCATCTCCGAAGAGGTAGAGGCCAAACAGATGACCCTGGACGACGTAGTCAACTACATCGCCGGCATCGTAGCTGCCCGTGCTGCCGAAGGCAACAACTTCGGGACCGTATTGATACCCGAAGGGTTGATCGAATTCATCCCGGCCATGAAAAAACTGATAGCCGAGCTGAATGACTTCCTGGCCCACAACGCCGAAGCATTTGCCCAGGTAGAAAAAGCCGAACAGATCAACTACATCGCCAAGAACCTCTCCGCCGAAAACGCAGCCGTATATACCAGCCTGCCCGAAGGCGTAGCCCGTCAGCTGAGCCTGGACCGCGACCCGCACGGAAACGTACAGGTATCCCTCATCGAAACCGAAAAACTGTTGGGCGAAATGGTAGGCCGCCGTTTGGCAGAGATGAAAAAAGCCGGCCAATACAACGGCAAGTTCTCTACCCAATACCACTTCTTCGGCTACGAAGGACGTTGCGCCGCCCCCTCCAACTTCGACGCAGACTACTGCTACTCGTTGGGCTATACCGCAGCCATGTTGATAGGCGAAGGCAAAACCGGATATATGTCATCCGTACGCAACACCACCCAACCCGCAGAAGAGTGGATTGCCGGTGGCGTACCCGTAACCATGATGATGAACATGGAACGCCGCCACGGAGAGATGAAACCCGTTATCCAGAAAGCATTGGTAAAACTAGACGGAACACCGTTCAAGACCCTTGCCGCCGCTCGCGAACAATGGGCCAAAGAGACCTGCTACATATATCCCGGACCGATCCAATACTTCGGCCCGACGGAAGTGTGCGACCAGACAACCGTAACACTCCAACTGGAACAAAACGGAAAATAATCGAACAGAACAAAAATGCTACAACCAATCCGCCGGCAGGAGACTGTCGGCGGATTTTTCCATCTGACACAGCACAAAACCCAGAGCCTCGCTTTCCCAACACCCTTCCAACCATGACAGCGCACCGCAACTCACCCCTTCCAAAAGGGAAACCCCGTTCTCGCAAAAAAGCGCAGACAAACCCTCCCAAGAGAAGAAAAAAGAAGAGAAAAACCCTCATCGCTCTGACGGCCATCATACTCCTTATCGGAAGTTATCTCTACCTGTGCCAACAAACTTCAAAATACCAGGTATCCGACTACCGCAAAAAACTACCCGACGGCTATACCATACACGGACTGGACATCTCCCACCACCAGGGCGACATCAACTGGGAAGTCCTGACCCAGTCACAAGAAAACCAGCCCCCCATCCGGTTCATATTCATCAAGGCCACCGAAGGAGGCGACCTGCTCGACACTCGGTTCCACACCAATTTCACCCAGGCCAAACAAAAAGGATTCACCTGCGGAGCCTACCATTTCTACAACCCACAGACATCGCCCGGACGCCAAGCCGCCTTTTTCATCCAGAACGTAACCCTCTCCACCGGCGACCTACCTCCTGTACTCGACATCGAAAAGAGAGGCAACAAACCCTTGTCTACCTTCCAGCACGAAATTCTCACCTGGCTTCAAAAAGTAGAAAAACACTATCAGACCAAACCCATCATCTACACCTCCTACCGTTTCAAGGAGAGCTACCTGAACGACAGCATATTCAATACCTATCCCTTCTGGATAGCCCACTATTACGTCGAACAAGTCAGCTACCCCCACCAATGGCACTTTTGGCAACACACCGACAACGCCACCATTCCGGGCGTACAGAGCCTGGTCGATCTAAACGTTTTCAACGGCACCGAGAGCCAGTTCCAAGAGATGACCATACAAAAAGAGAGGCCCACGACTTAAACGGACAAACAAGAACAGCAAACAAAAAAAATAAAAATTTGCAATCTCCACTTTGCAAAACAACCATTCTTTTATATCTTTGCTCCCCAAAATCAAGATAGAAGCAGTGGAGTCTTTTTTCAGGACACATAAATACTTGGTAGAGCACACCAACTCGCCCGTAAAACGGGAGTTGATGCAAGAGATCGACTGGAACCGGCGACTCATCGGCATCAAAGGTACCCGGGGCGTGGGCAAAACCACCTTCCTGCTCGAATATGCCAAAGAAAACTTCGGGACAGACCGGTCGTGCCTCTACATCAACCTGAACAACCTCTATTTCACCCAATGCACCCTGCACGATTTTGCCGCCAAATTCCATGCACAAGGAGGCAAGACCCTGCTGGTGGACCAAGTGTTCAAATATCCGGACTGGTCGGCCGAGCTGCGACGCTGCTACGACAACCTCCCGGAATTGAAAATCGTATTCACCGGATCGTCGGTCATGCGACTGAAAGAAGAAAATCCCTTCTTGTCGGGCATTGTCGATTCATATTATTTGCGAGGCTTCTCTTTCCGGGAATTTTTAAACCTGATGGCCGGTACCCGTTTCCCCTCCATCAAGCTACCCGACATATTGAGCCACCACACCTCCATTGCCCGGGAGATATGCAGCAAGACAAATCCATTCGACTATTTCAAAGACTATCTCCATCACGGTTTTTATCCCTTTTTCCTGGAAAAACGAAACTTCTCGGAGAACCTGATCAAGACCATGAACATGATGCTCGAAGTAGATATTCTCTTTCTCAAACAAATAGAACTGACCTACCTGCCCAAAGTGCGGAAGCTGCTCTACCTGCTGGCACAAACCGCGCCCAGCACCCCCAACATCAGCCAGCTCAGCCAAGAGATATGCACCTCGCGGGCAACGGTAGTCAACTACATCAAATACCTCAAAGACGCCCGGCTCATCAATATGCTGTACCCGGTAGGCGATTCATTCCCCAAAAAACCGGCCAAAGTATATATGCACAACACCAACCTGATGTATCCCGTCAGTTTAGGAAACGTAGATGAACAAGCCGTCCGCGAGACATTCTTTTACAACACGCTATACAAAGACAACCGATTAAATACAGGAAACAAAAAAAGCACCTTCACCGTAAACGAAACCCTGAACTTCAAGGTAGAAGCCGAACCGGTGAAAAAACGGCTGCGTCCCGACGTATATTACGCCGTCGATCGCCTGCAAGAGGGCTCCGGAAACCAGATACCGCTCTGGCTCTTCGGATTTCTGTACTAAAACCGGCACGTAAAACTTTAAAACAAAGAAATTCAAGATGAAATAAGCGCGATTCGATATATATTTGTATTTTTGTAAAAGGAGAAAAAGGGAACAATATCAACTGTTTGCCTATCCGTTTATCCAAAATATCAACTCTTAAACATGTCAAGGTATGAAAATCGAAAATCTGGAAAAACTGAATGAAATGAGAAAATCGGGCGCCATCAGCGAAGAAGAGTACCAGCAAATAAAAGCCAATTTGTTGGAAAGCGTCTCCCCCTCGGAAGAAGAAAACGAACTGCCCATGGGACTGAGCGCAAGCAACTACTGCTCCATCATGAACTTCATCCAGCTCTTCTTCGGTGCCGGATGGGTCATCTCCATCATCCTGTGGGTTATCGGCAAAGACAACGAACAGGTACGTCAACAGGGTAATTACATCATCAACTGGCTTATCAGTTGCCTCTTGTACGGAATCATTGCCGCCCCGCTGATCATCTTTACTTTGGGACTGGGAGTATTCTTCTACATCGCATTGGGTATCTGCTCGCTGCTGTTCCCGATAATCGGAGGGTTGAAATCATTAAACGGAACAGCCTGGAAATATCCCCTCTCCATACCATTCCTCAAATAACAAGGCAGACAAACACGTCAATTATATATTCTTTTAAATTATAGAACAAACAATGACAAAACAAAAAAAATTCTTAACTTGTGATGGTAACCAGGCCGCTGCGCACATATCCTATATGTTCTCAGAAGTAGCCGCCATCTACCCCATCACCCCGTCATCTACCATGGCAGAATATGTAGATGAATGGGCCGCCGCAGGACGTAAAAACATCTTCGGCGAAACCGTCATGGTACAAGAAATGCAATCGGAAGCCGGTGCCGCCGGCGCCGTACACGGCTCTTTGCAGGCAGGAGCGTTGACAACCACCTATACCGCTTCGCAAGGGCTGTTGCTGATGATACCAAATATGTACAAAATTGCCGGAGAGCTGCTCCCGTGCGTATTCCATGTATCGGCCCGTACCCTGGCCTCACACTCCCTTTGTATCTTCGGCGACCACCAGGATGTCATGTCTTGCCGCCAGACCGGATTTGCCATGTTGGCCGAAGGGTCTGTACAAGAAGTAATGGATTTGGCCGGTGTAGCACACCTCTCCACCATCAAATCGCGCGTACCGTTCCTGAACTTCTTCGACGGATTCCGTACCTCTCACGAAATCCAGAAAATCGAAATGCTCGAAAACGACGACCTGGCTCCGCTGATTGACCAGAAAGCCCTGCAAGAGTTCCGTGACCGCGCATTGAATCCGGAAAAACCGATCGCCCGCGGGATGGCAGAAAACCCCGACACCTTCTTCCAACACAGAGAAGCGTGCAACCCTTACTACGAAGCCGTACCGGAAGTAGTAGAAGAGTACATGAAAGAAATCTCCAAAATCACCGGACGTCAATACGGACTGTTCAACTACTACGGAGCCGCTGACGCTGACCGCGTCATCATCGCCATGGGTTCGGTAACCGAAGCCATCCGCGAAACCATCGACTACCTGAACGCCAAAGGCGAAAAAGTAGGGTTGGTAGCCGTACACCTGTACCGTCCCTTCTCTGCCAAACATTTCCTGGCAGCCGTTCCCAAAACGGCCAAACGCATCGCCGTTCTGGATCGTACCAAAGAACCGGGTGCCAACGGCGAACCGTTGTACCTCGACGTAAAAGATTGCTTCTACGGACAGGAAAACGCCCCGCTGGTTATCGGCGGCCGTTACGGACTGGGCTCCAAAGACACCACACCCGCCCAAATTCTGGCCGTATATGAAAACCTGGCCATGAACACCCCGAAAGACCACTTCACCATCGGTATCGTCGATGATGTAACCTTCACATCACTGCCCCAGAAAGAAGAGATAGCACTGGGCGGCGACGGGATGTTTGAAGCCAAATTCTACGGATTAGGAGCAGACGGAACCGTAGGTGCCAACAAGAACTCGGTAAAAATCATCGGCGACAACACCGACAAACACTGCCAGGCATACTTCTCCTACGACTCCAAGAAATCTGGAGGGTTCACCTGTTCGCACCTGCGTTTCGGCGACACTCCCATCCGCTCTACCTACCTGGTCAATACGCCCAACTTCGTAGCCTGCCACGTACAAGCCTACCTGCGTATGTACGACGTAACCCGCGGATTGCGTGAAAACGGAACCTTCCTGCTCAACACCATCTGGAACGAAGAAGAGTTGGCCAAACACCTGCCCAACAAAGTAAAACGCTACTTCGCTCAGAAAAACATCTCGGTATATTACATCAATGCTACCCAGATAGCCCAGGAAATCGGGTTGGGCAACCGTACCAACACCATCTTGCAATCGGCCTTCTTCCGCATTACCCAGGTAATCCCGGTTGATCTGGCCATTGAACAGATGAAGAAATTCATCGTAAAATCTTACGGCAAAAAAGGAGAAGACGTTGTCAACAAGAACTACGCTGCCGTAGATCGCGGAGGCGAATACAAACAATTAACCGTAGATCCGGCTTGGGCCAACCTCCCGGACGAAGCCTCCACGGCTACGCCGGCTCCCGAATTTATCGAAAACGTCGTACGCGTAATCAACGCACAAGACGGAGACCTGCTGCCCGTATCTACCTTTGCCGACATTGCCGACGGATCTTGGGAACAAGGTACGGCCAAATATGAAAAACGCGGTGTAGCTGCTTTCGTTCCGGTTTGGGAATCCGCCAACTGTATCCAATGTAACAAATGTGCCTACGTTTGTCCCCACGCCTGCAT
Organism: Candidatus Gallibacteroides avistercoris; assembly: GCA_018714665.1. Taxonomy (GTDB): domain Bacteria; phylum Bacteroidota; class Bacteroidia; order Bacteroidales; family CHK158-818; genus Gallibacteroides; species Gallibacteroides avistercoris. Next base: position 6,481 of record DVNA01000055.1, read on the forward strand.
CCGTCCCTTCGTACTCGACGAAGAAGAACAGAAAGGCGCCGACTTCGCTACCATCAAAGCCGTGGGCAAACAGTTTGCCGGCATGACATTCCGTATGCAGGTAGATGTACTCGACTGTCTGGGTTGCGGCAACTGCGTAGACGTTTGTCCGGGCAACAAACAGGGCAAAGCCCTCTCCATGGTACCGCTGGAAGGACAACTTCCGGAACAGGCCAACTGGGATTACTGCGTGGCAAACGTAAAATCAAAACAACATCTGGTGGACATCAAAGCCAACGTCAAGAACTCACAGTTCGCCACCCCGTTGTTTGAATTCTCCGGTGCTTGCTCAGGTTGCGGCGAAACACCGTACGTAAAACTGATTTCACAACTCTTCGGCGATCGTCAGATGGTATCCAACGCCACCGGATGTTCATCCATCTACTCCGGTTCCGTACCTTCTACCCCGTACACCACTAACGAAAAAGGGCACGGGGTTGCATGGGCCAACTCGCTGTTCGAAGACTTTGCCGAATTCGGTTTCGGTATGACTCTGGCTGTGGACAAAATGCGTATGCGCATCGAAAAACTGATGAACCAGGCTATCGAAAGCGACAGCTGTCCCGAAGAGACCAAAGCCCTGTTCAAGGAATGGATTGCCGACAAAGACGATACCGCACGCTCTATCGAGCTCGAAGCCAAAATCACCCCGATTGTAACGGCTGCTGCCGACAAATGCGAAATCTGCAAAGAGATCGCTTCGTTGAGCAAATTCCTGATCAAAAAATCCCAATGGATTATCGGTGGCGACGGTGCATCGTACGACATCGGCTTCGGCGGATTGGACCACGTTCTGGCATCCGGCAAGAATGTCAACATCCTGGTTCTCGATACCGAAGTTTACTCCAACACCGGAGGACAGGCCTCCAAAGCCACTCCGCTGGGAGCCATCGCCAAATTTGCCGCAGCCGGTAAACGCGTCCGTAAAAAAGACCTCGGTTTGATTGCCTCCACCTACGGATACGTCTATGCCGCACAAGTAGCCATGGGAGCAGACCAGGCTCAAACGCTGAAAGCTATCCGCGAAGCAGAAGCCTACAACGGTCCCTCTATCATCATCGCTTATGCCCCCTGTATCAACCACGGGCTTAAAAAAGGCATGGGCAAAGCACAGGCCGAAGAAGCAGCTGCCGTTGAATGTGGATACTGGCACTTGTGGCGTTACAACCCCGAACTGGAAAAAGAGGGCAAGAACCCCTTCACGCTCGACTCCAAAGAGCCGCAATGGGATAAGTTCAAAGATTTCCTGAAAGGCGAAGTTCGCTACGCATCAGTCATGAAACAGTATCCGTCCGAAGCCGAAGAGCTGTTCCAAGCCGCCCAGGACAACGCTTTGTGGAGATACAACAACTACAAACGTCTGGCCAAACAACAATGGGGCGTTGATGCCGAATAATCATAAAAACAGCCAAAACAGATAGAAGGGCTGCCCGGTTGATACCGGACAGCCCTTTTTCTATAATTGACCGTTCCCAAACAAATCGGCAAGAGATAAGGAGAAAAACCTCGTACCATCCCCGTAACACACAACGGGACGGCAAGAGAGGGTCAATGATTCGTCCCTTCAAACAATTCGTAATTGTCCTTTTTCTGTTCCGATTTAATCTTAAAGTTATTGAACGTATAGCTGACCGAAAGCGTTATCAACGGATACGAAGGCCGGATACGGGTATACGATTTCAAACTCGGCGTATTTATGTCGCTGATATACCGGGCCGATCCGAATATATCTTTAAAGGTAAGCGTACCCGTCAGCCGGCGATTGAAGAATTGTTGCCGTACCCCCAAATCCACGTAGAAAAAAGCATCTACCCGCCCCTGCGTACTGACCGACGGTCCCACAAAGTTCCCATCCAGCTGTATCCGCGTAAACCGGGCCACGTCGAACGAGTTGGAGAGCGACAAATCGTAATTGATGCTCGATTCATCGTTTCCCTCGGTTTCAAAATGATTCTCCACCCGATAATGATACAAGTTTCCGTTGAGGTTCAGATTCCACCAGCGGCCTATCTTCGCCTCGGCGCTCAGTTCCAACCCCGTGGCATAATCGTTGCCGACATTCGCCATCGAGTCTAACGTAACCCCAGCTTTAAAAGGTACACGTAAGCGCTCGAACTTGTCCTGACGGTAACGATGAAACAGCGTAGCCGAAAGGGAATACCCGCTGCCGAAACTTTTCCGGTAACCCAATTCGTACAAATAGATGTATTCGGGACGTATATCCGGATTTCCAATCTCGGCCGTAAAATAGTCACGATAGGTAATATAAGGCTCCATATAATACAGTTCCGGGCGGCTGGTACGTCGCGAAAAGCCGAAACTGAGCCGGTGTTCTCCCGGCAAATTATAGGCGGCGTGGGCCGAAGGAAACAACTCGAACTGATTTCGCGTACGGTCTGCCCACTCCTTGGAGCTGTTCAATATCTGGTGGGTATGCTCACCCCGCAGCCCCAGCTGAAAATCGAAAGCCTTGTAACTCTCTCCCCAGATGGCATAGATGCTGTTTACCCCCCGCAGGAACAAAAAAGTATTATAAATGTCATCGCTCCAATAAAAGTCTTGCGTCTCCGGATTCCAGAACTCCATGGAGTAATCGCCCTCCTCGCAATACATGAAATACTGGTATCCGGCTTCCAGTTTTCCGGTCTTACTGTATGGGAATACATAATCCAGATTCGCTTTTATCGTCCCCCGGTATTCATCTTCATAAGCACGGTGCCCATGTACCCGTTCGCCTTGCTGGAAGAGGTCGCTCTGGAAATATTCCATCGAATTTGCACCGTATTTACCATACAATCCAGCCGTCAAGGTATGCCCTTCATCGTTAAACTTATGTTCGGCACCCAGGTTCAACGACCAGATGGTTTCATCGTTGTCATAATCGTCCTTGCTGACAAAATCCTGCATGGGAATCAACACGGCACCTTGCAACGATTGTTCCTCGGAATAGGCCAAGTCGCCCGATCGCTTCTTTCCCGAATAGCCGGCCTCAAAATCTAAGTTGTAGCGTGTCCTGGGCATATCGTATTGCCACCCGGCCTTACCGGTATAAAGATAAACCATCCCGTCGCGCGGACCGACACTGCGCGAGGTCGTTACCGTATCCCGAACAACGGTGGTCTTGTCCTGCTCAAAATCGCTCTCCCGCCAACGGTTGGAGACATTCCCGCCCAAATACCACCGCGACCGGCCCTGCTGGTAACTCATCACAAAATCAATTCCCTTTGTCCACACGGTACTTCCGGTCAGGTTTACCATCCCGCTCCAACCTTCGCCAAAGTGTTTCTTGGTAATAATGTTGATAATTCCCACATCTCCCTGCGCTTCATAGCGGGCAGAAGGGGTGGTAATAATTTCGATGTTCTGGATCTGGCCCGAGGGGATCTGCTCCAATGCCTGCGTACCGCTGTACAACGACGGCTTTCCATCGACATATACCAAAAAACCTTGACTTCCCCGGAACGAGACATTCCCTTCGGCATCTACCCGGATAGAGGGCGTATTCTCCAAAATATCGACAGCCGTACCGCCTCCGGCCATCATATTCGCCGACCCGTCAATGATACGTTTGTCTATCTGATAAACCACCTGCTTTTTCGAGGCGACAATCTCAACGGCCTCCAACCCCGTTTCCAACGGGTTGAGCCGGATAAGCCCCCTATCGGAATCTTCTGTCAGCCTGAATACGGGAGACAGATACAAATCATACCCCACATAATTTATCTGCAACTGATATTCGTTTTCGGGAACATCCTGGAACAAAAATATTCCGCCATCTCCCGTTTGCTCTTTATAGACGGGTTTCCCCTCGACCATCAAATAGACATCGGCAAACAAAAGGGCTTCATCGGTAACCGCATCCACCACCTTTCCTGTTATTTGCCACGCATAAAGGGGAGAAGAGATCAACAAGAAAAAGATAAGTAACAAGTTTTTCATAACGACTATTCCATCAAAATCATTGGCTTGGGGAAAGTCTGTTCCTCCCCCAGGGCCGACTTTTTATGACATAAATATAAGATTCTGGATAACAACTGTAAAGATACTATTTATAAAGCGGTTTACCTGTACCAAACAACAAAAATCGTTCAAAATACCCCTCAACAACAAAAGCGGCCTACACAGAGACCGCTTTAAGAACCAACTTTTTCTTTAAAAAAGAAACCAATTATAAAAAACTTACATAAAAAACTTACTCACCGTAAATTTATTATCTTCTGTTTTCTTATATGTAGATAAGAAATAGTATAAAAGGTTTAATTGCCCATATCGTTTTTATTGAACTTTTTTTCGGCAAAGCAACCCAACCCTTTTTCTCAGGAAAACTTTTTCAACACCAGCTACAAAAAAAAGCTGTAAATAAAGCTCTCTTGCTTGTATTTACAGCATTATCTAAAAAAACACAATAACTATATCTCCATGAATACCTTACTCGCCCGTCCATCGGTTCTCTATTTCTCAGGAGCCGGCCTGGGGTCAAAACGTTTCTCTCTTTCAGGGGCATTGTTATCTTTCTTATCTTTTCTATCAGGGCGTCTCATCAATTCGCGGGAAAACTCATTTTCTGCCATTTTCAACCGGAACATCTTTTTAGGAGACAATATTTCCCGAAATTTTTTTCCATACTCTTTTTCCAAGGCTGCCTCTTTTACGGGAATCTCTTCCAAAGCATCCAACACGGCATTATAATCGGCATCCGATGCTTTGTCTTCATCCCACACCTTTCTCATTTTTTCACCTATTTCTACCTGCAACTTGAATTTTTTATCTCCTAATTCATCGTACAACGGAAAGAATTTATCGGCCTCTTCCTGGGTCATCTGTACTTTCTTTGTCAAAAAATCTCTCCTGAACTCTTTAAATCGCCTGATATGCTCATTTCCATTTTTACCCCTTCCCCTTTCATTCTCTGTTCTGGGCATCTCTTTCTTGTCTTCCGTCTGAGCAATTACCGATGTAGAAAAGATAGATAAAATTAATACAATCAATATGATAGCAGAATGTTTCATAACAAATGTCAATCTTTAATTTAAAATTATTCTTGGTCAATATATTCGGTGTACATGGAATAATCGCTGATGAATGTAGTACAATAAACGTAACGCATCAGTTCGTCATCTTCCGACATGGCTTCATTTACCATCTCCATGGAGAGAGTTGAGTCGGGAGAAGATAGATCAACCGAATCCGAAGCAGACCCCAGCCCAGTGAAAAGACGCACCATCAGCGAAATACCCATAAACATAGCCGCCATATATGCCCACGGACGAATACGTTGCCACAGGGTCGGAGCATACACTTCCTCCTCTTTTTTATCGGGCAACTGAGCCATCATCCGTTCCGTAAAATTTTCAAAATACCCCTCGGGGACCTGGAAACCTGACGGTTTACGGTTTTGCGATTCTGATATATTATTCATATTCATACTGTAAATCTTTTTCGTTTCTACTGATTTTGACTCTCTATCCGGGTAAAAGTTTAAACTTTTTCTGTTAAATAATCTTCTATTTTTTTTGCAGCCAAGTGATAGGAGGCTTTCAACGCCCCCACCGAAGTGCCCAAAATATTGGACATATCTTCGTATTTCATCTCCTGGAAATAACGCAAGTTGAATACCAGTCGTTGTTTCTCGGGCAGTTTGAGGATGGCCTGATGCAACTGTTTTTCGGCCTCGTCGCCACAAAACCATTCGTCCGCTTCCAGTTTTTCAGCCAAGAAACCATCCCCTTCTTCTATTGAAACATTCAGCTGCTGCCGCTGTTTGTTCAAGAAAGTGAGGCTCTCATTGATGGCAATACGATACAACCAGGTAGACAACTTGGCTTCCCCCCGAAAATATTCGATATTCATCCAGGCCTTCATAAAGGTATTCTGCAACAAATCGTCCGCGTCGTCGTGCGACATAACCATCTTCCGAATATGCCAATAGAGCGGCTCGCTGTAATGAGCCACCACCTTGGAAAATGCCGCCCTCCTCGTTTCCGGAGATTGTAATTGTTCTACTATTTCATCTTCATTATAACTTTGCATAAAATCAAGTTTCTATTTTTGTAGATAAACCTGGATTTAACATGGGCAAATATCGAAAGAATTCTTTACTTTTACGAAAAAAATAAAGAAGTTCTGTTCATCTTTTTACACTTATTGATTGTTTTAATCGCTATAAATGTAATGTACTTATGACTACTCAGACTATTCTAATCGCATTTGGTTTAACCATGATAGCGGGTTTATCTACCGGGCTGGGCAGTATTTTAGCTTTTTTTACAAAAAGAAGCAACAATAAGGCACTCTCCGGTGCATTGGGACTATCGGCCGGAGTCATGGTATATATCTCCTTCATGGAGATGATACCGCAATCATTACACCTGTTATCCCTACAAAACTCCGAACAACAAGCCACGATATATATGCTGCTGGCTTTTTTTGGAGGAATTGCGCTGATTTGGGGTATAGACCTGCTCATACCCGAAGACGAAAACCCGCACGAAATGCACCGGGTTGAAGAGGTGGAACATAAATCGGGGTTAAAACGAACCGGTATCATGTTGGCGCTGGCCATCGGCATACACAACTTTCCCGAAGGATTGGCCACCTTTGCCTCCACACTATCGGGCATGGATATCGCCATCCCAATCGTCATAGCCATCGCCATCCACAACATTCCCGAAGGCATCGCCGTATCGGTTCCCATCTACCACGCCACCGGAAACCGAAAAAAAGCCTTTTGGTATTCATTCCTATCAGGTATGGCCGAACCGTTGGGAGCCCTGCTTGGTTTTCTGGTACTGCTACCATTCTGGTCCGATACAATCAACGCCCTTTTGCTGGCATTCGTTTCAGGTATCATGGTCTTCATCGCTTTCGACGAACTTTTGCCCGGAGCAGAAAAATATGGACATCACCATTGGGCCATCGGAGGAGTCGTCTGCGGCATGCTCCTGATGGCAGGAAGCCTGTTGGTATTCATGTAATCTTCGTCCCTCTTATCGAAAATCACTACATGTAGCGATTGTAGCACTTGTCGCTTTCCACTTAATTTGCACGAGATTAAGTAACAGAGATTTTTATGAAAAAGTTTTTCTTTCTGATATCCACCTACTTTTTTTTCACCCATGTATCGGCCAAAGAAGAGGGGAACTTCCCCAAAACGCCCGCCGACACCGTACCGTATAACCAGCTGGGAGAGATCGCGGTAATATCAAATCCCAAGTCCCAAATCAATACATTCGAGTTTCCCGCATCACTCACCACATTCAGCTCGGCCAACATAGAACGGATGAACATCCAGTCATTAAAAGACTTCTCATCCCTGGCACCGAACCTCTACATCCCCGATTACGGCTCCCGGCTGACATCAGCCATCTACATCCGGGGGATCGGGTCCCGCATCAACTCTCCGGCCGTCGGGCTGAACATCGACAACGTACCCTATCTGGACAAAAGCGCTTTCGATTTCGACTTCATGGACATCGAACGTGTAGAGATTCTGCGAGGCCCACAGGGAACTCTCTACGGCCGGAATACGATGGCCGGGCTTATCAACGTATATACAAAATCCCCATTCGACCATCCGGGTACCCGGGTACGGGTCGGATACGGCAACTACAACGCGATGGAATTCGGCCTTTCCCATACACACAAGATCAACGATCGCGTAGCCTTCTCCCTGAGCGGACAATACAAGGCCCACGACGGATATTTCACCAATACCTATACCGGCAAAGAAGCCGATGACAGCGATATGGCGGGCGGACGTGCCCGGGTGAGCTGGCGGATAGACGACCGTACCCGGATCGACTTCATCTCCGATTTCCAATACAGCAAACAAAACGGTTATCCCTACTATCTCTACGACAAGGAGAGCGGCGAAAGCGGCAGCATCAACTACAACGATGAAGGTTCCTACCGCCGGACCGTTTCTACAAACAGCATCCTGTTCGAGCGCAAGCACGACAGATACACCTTCACCTCCACCACCGCCTACCAATACCTGAACGACGATATGCGGCTGGACCAGGACTTTACCCCTCTCTCCATTTTCACCTTGCAGCAAAAACAGAAAGAGCACTCCATAACACAAGAGCTGGTATTCCGTTCTACTACCCCCAAGAACCTGCAATGGGTAGCCGGGGTTTACGGGTTCTACCAGGGATTGGAGACCGATGCTCCGGTCGATTTCAAAGACGAAGGCATCCAATACATGATCGAAGGGCAAACCAACGCGCAACTGGCGCAATTGGCCGAAAAGATACCCTCCATGCCGGTACTAAGCATGGATGTCACCAACCCGAACCTGTTGATAGAAGGGCAGTATAAAACCCCCTCCTTCGGATTGGCCGTATTCAAACAGATGAGCTACAACAACCTCTTTACCGAGGGATTGTCCGGAACGATAGGGCTGCGCCTCGATTACGAACACCAACAGTTCTCCCACCACACCTACTCGGCCGACAGTCTCCGCAGCAACATCACCGGCAACATGGTCATCGAACGTCCGCCCATGGCAGGAGGCAACCTGACCATCCCCATCCGTTCCCAGCTCGACTTTCCGCTCGACATTGCCGGAAAGGACCACATGAACACCCTTGAACTGCTCCCGAAATTTGAATTGAAATACGACCTGGGCGACAACTACTTCTTTTACGGCTCCATTGCCAAAGGATACCGTTCGGGCGGATACAACATACAGATGTTCTCCAACCTGATCCAGTACCAGTTACGAACCAAAACAATGGAGGGATTAATGGCCATGATTCCCCCTACGGTAACGCTTCCCGACGGGATGGGCGGCAGTTCCTCCCAAGAGATCAATCTGGACGAGGTCATCTCCTACAAACCCGAACACAGCTGGAACTATGAAATAGGTACCCGCATGAACCTGTTCGACTACCGGCTGACCGTTGACCTGTCGGCCTTCTACATTGCCTGCCGCGACCAGCAGATAGGTGTTGTAAGCGGATACGGGCGCATCACCAAAAATTCGGGACGCTCCGTAAGCAAGGGGCTCGAAACCGCCCTGCACATCCGACCCATCAACCGGTTGCACATAGGCGTATCCTACGGATATACCCACGCCACCTTCACCGAAAACAACGACGGAGAAATCGACTACAAGGGGAAATACGTCCCCTTTACCCCCAAACACACGCTGGCCGTAACGGGCGATTACAGCATACCGGTAAACCGTCGTTGGCTTGACCGCATCAACCTGTCGGCCCAATACATCGGAAAAGGAAAAATCTACTGGACGGAAGCAAACGATGTTTGGCAAGACTTTTACGGACTGACTAACGCCGAGGTACAATTCGACAAGGGCGATTTCTCGTTCAGCGTATGGGGTAAAAACATTTTCGACCAAGATTACCAGGCCTTCTATTTTGAAACGATGAATGCCCAGAACCTGTCAAAAGATAACGGATTTGCAGAAAAGGGACGTCCCGCCACCGTCGGGGCTACGGTTCAATACAAGTTCTAATATTCATTCCCCGAAAAACAACCAACGCGCCGAAATTCTCGGCGCGTTGGTTGTTTTTCGGCTGTTAAAATCCAGCCCCTACCATCCATTACAGATACATCTGCTGTTTCGGCGTTTGTACCTTTCCAGCCTCTATCTTACTGACAGATTGAAGTTTTCCTTTTTTAAATTCCAACTTATAATACGAGGTTGTCTTCCATTTCTCCAAATTCTCGCTCTCTCCCCTTCTCTCCTTTACCAAAATTACACCATCAAACCAATCGGCAGGCATCACACCTTTTTCTCCAATCGGCAAATCCTCCTTTTTAAAGGAGCTATTTTTATCAAACGGCACCCCTGTCAGTTGCTCCAACTCTTTATATTGCTCTCCCCGGGGGAATTTTTCTTTTTTTGCCGATTCATCTGATAAGGCATAAAAATAGATATCCCCTAAATACAACTTATCATCCATCAATATCCACAACGGCTGGTATTTCTGGCCCAACGGAGACACCATCTTCCCAACAGGATAGTCTATTTCTATCTGTGGATATTATAACCATTAAAAATCGCCTTGTAGTTATCGAAACTGGACAAAGGGCTCTTATTCATCAAAAAGACCCCGCCTTTCCAATACAGATAATCCACCTCCAAAGAGAGCACATCAAATACCTCTTCGGTACAAGTAGTGATGCCATTACGATTCCCATCTGATGCCATTACCTTTTCCGACATAAGCAAGGCAAAGCAAAACGATGCTACAAAAAATAAAGCCTTTTTCTTCATAATACCTCTCTTTCTTTTTTAGTTTTATCGATATAATCCCTAATTCAAAGCTTTATCAACATCCACCAGAAGCAGCAATCTCACATCTTGACAAATCTCCCGCCACACACCATCATACTACAAAAATTAATCCGGTCTCAATTTTCAGATTTGTCTTTTCTTTTCAAACTCTCCCGTTTATTCAACATCCGTATTTTCTTTCCTAAGAATAAATCTATCCCCTATCTCTCCTTTAATCACCTGTCTATCACCATCCAATATACGGAGTCTATTTTCCTCTATTTTGTAAAAAGTAGAATCATTCTTCTCACCAATAGTAATTAAGAAATTTCCTCTTACCTGAAAAATTCCATCCGACTCAAACCGGCTATCCCGATCGATATAATCATATACCAAACTAAACGTCTTATCTTTTCTGATATCCAACGTAACATTTATCCCCGGACAATCGGCTGCCGGAATGGTTCCTTTATAAGTACCCCAGTAATCCAGGGAATTTTCAGCATGATGCGAATCGTCAATTTGTTTGCCCCCGGCATCAACCTCCCGTCTCAATTTATTCAAATAGTATGAATCGGTAAAGTTTGAATCAAATTTCGAAATGGCAAACCGTTTTTCATCTACCCCATGAATAGATGTTTGGTCATACACAAGAGCTGCGGCAGCATGACTTCTTCCTGCATCCTGTTTATATCTCATCAAAATACTAATTACAGAATTCCGCATCTTAGACAGCTCTTGCTGAACTCTCTCTCTTTGTTCCATTTCCCCATTGGCAGAAGCCACATACAAATCATTATATAAGCCTTGTACAATCTTTTGTTCCGGAATAGAAAGAAGATATCTTACATAATCCATATACTCTTCGTGCAGAGCAGCACCCAAGAATGTAGCTTTTCTCTCCAATGCGTCCACCTGCATCTTTATATCCTTGTTTTCTACAAGAAACTTTGAAAATATATAATTATCCCCCTTATTGTCATTAACAAAGATATAAACAAATCTGGGCTGGTCAACCCGACCCTTTACGACGAAACTCCCCTGATTGAAAGAGGTGCTGTCTATGATATTTTGATCCTCATCCATTACCTTCACCAAACCCTGTTCAAGTCCTTCTACGGTACCCGTTATGACAAAGCCCTCTTTTTTAGAGATAGAAGTACATGACACTGCCCACAATGCTATTACAGCAAATACATACGCTTTCAGCATGAATAATATTTTACTTGATTAAGTTGAAAAGCAATCCCTCGTTTAATAATACAAATAAAATAAAACAAATCAAAATAAACAAGCCCAATAAAGATTAAATGATTATCCATACGTTGCCCGTTCTATAATTTTAACATTCTGAGAATGAATATATCATGTAGGGTTCCCATATATTTGAAGTTCTGCATATTTATCTTGCTAAGCATTTAAATCCATCATTATAAATCTTCCGGCTTTCATGAAAGACCTCGCTGATGAGAAATCCCGTGCGACTTATCAGAAAGGACAGCAGAAACATCGCGGGGCCATATATGCAGGTCATTCCGAAACAGAATACACAGACAATCATCGATGTTGTAAAGAAACACCTTGATCCATCATCCGTCGAACAGCCCCTGACGATTCCTCCTCCTTTCATAAGCCTGGAAAATATGTACAGAAAACAGCAGACGGAGATTCCGGACAAGAAGAACGTGGAGAAGATACTGCCGTGAGTACATATCGCCATCAGCAATGCCAAGAGATTCCTTCTGGATATGCACCACAGAATCAAGAACGGATATCTACAATATTATCTCAACGGATTCTGCTACAAGTTCAACAGGAAGTATTTCGGATAGAAACTCTTTGACAGGGTTATCCTGGCAGTTATCAGCCACAATATCGCTTCCAGGTCAAGAGTACAGATACAGACAGCCTGCTGATAACCGGAATGTTATAAATAAAAAGACGAAGCAAGTTTTGCTCCGTCTTTTTATTTATTGGGCATCTGTCTTTCCTATTTGCATGACTTGATTTTCAAAATCATCTCTTTCAATTCTGGATTTATTCCTCATTTTTGTACGGTAATTATAGATTGTACTGATGGAGCAGCGTAGGAAACTTGCCATTTTGTTACTATCGACCAGCCCTAATCGGAGTAATGCATAGATGCGTAATTCTTTATTCAACAGGTGCTCTGATTTAAGAGTGATTTTTTCGTCCTCATTCAATAATGCATTGAAGTCCTCTATAAAGGTGGGATATAAGCTTAAAAAGATACTATCGAAATGTTTGTAGAGAGTTTCCAGTTCTTCATCAATCTGGCTGGTTGATTTCAATCGTTTGATCAGCATCTCATAATGGTGATTGATGGCTAATTTATAGAGTTGGTTCTGATAATTTTCCATTTTATTGATGTAACTGGAACATAAATCAAAAAATTGGGCAATGTATTTTTCCTTGACGTTCCCAATCTCATGTAATTCTTCGTTTTTGCGGTTCAATTCTTCATTCATTAGATTCAGCCGGTTGTTCAATTCTTTGAGTTGTTCGTTACTTTGAGACAGAGTTTCTTTGATACGAGAAATTTTCCGTATCTGTAAAACGATATAAATAGCCAGTAGAATCAGACAGAAGGAGATACAGCTGATGACTATCAGACTCGTCTGTAATTTGGTTTTCTGTTTGGTTGCTTCTTGCTTGTATTGGGCATTCAAGTATGTATAGAATTGATAAATCTGAGAAGTGCGGAAATG
>DVNA01000056.1 GCA_018714665.1 Candidatus Gallibacteroides avistercoris
CCGTTATCATGATGATGTGCCATCTGCAGATTCTCATTTTGCGGGGATTAACCTTGCAGAAGGTGGTGAACAGCTGGATAAATACCATCAGCGGCAGGATATAATCATTAGCTCCCTTCGCCAGCACTTTCAGCAGACTGAGCCACGGGATGTAGTGGAACATCAGATAGACACCCACCCCTGCAAACATGCCGAGCGGAAGCGTCCACATCTTGAAGAAACGGATGATTTGTTCTTTCATATCCAATCTGTTTTTGATTCATGTCGCAAAGTTACGCCAAAGCCCCCTGTCCATACACAGATTACAGATTGTTCTCTCTTACCATCCGTCGAACGCCCTCTTCCGGCATAGTGAAGAACCGTTGCTCCTTGTTGAGCGAACGCATCTGCTGCATTTCCTCATCGGTGAGGGCGAAGTCGAATATCTGGATGTTCTCCTTGATATAGTCGGGATTGGTGGCTCCGGGGATTACAGAAAAACCTTCCTGAATGTGCCAGCGCAGGATGATTTGTGCCGGCGACTTGCCATGTGCTTCGGCTATCTTCCTGATGACGGGGTCTTTGAATAGTGCGCCATTGCTCATTGCGCCGCCCAAAGGGAACCAACATTCTACCTGTATGCCTTCCTTGGCGGCTTTCTTACGCATCTCCAGACGTTGGGCGTAGGGGTGGCATTCTATCTGGAGCACGGCAGGCTTGATGGTGGCGCTGTCCATAATGGTATTCCACACCTCGTCATTGGCATCGAAATTACTGATGCCGAGGGCGCGAACCTTGCCCATTTTTACAGCCTTCTCCATGTCTTTCCACGCTCCCACGAAGTCGCCGAAAGGCTGATGGACATAGAGAAGGTCTATATAATCCAGCTGGAGACGCTTCAACATATCGTCGATGGCTTTCAGGGTCTTGCCTTCGCCGTATTCGTTGGGCCAGAGCTTGCTGGTTATCCAGATTTCCTCGCGCGGGATGCCGCTTTCCTTCACTGCTTGTCCCACACCCTCCTCATCATTATAGGCATGTGCCGTGTCGATGTGTCGGTAACCGGCCTTCAGTGCCGTAAGACAAGACTGCCGACAGATTTCATTAGACCCTTGCAGGAAAGTGCCCAGCCCGAAGCGGGGCATCTCCACGCCGTTGTTCAATGTAACCAACGGCACGCCCGCCGTGGTGGTTTTCTCTTGTGCGTTCATTGCACATACGCCGCCGCAAACAAGCAAGGCGGACAGCAGGATTTTCTTGAATGTGTTCATACTTATTTGATTTTAGTTGTTTTATTGTCTGTTACTTTCTTTGATGCTCCACAACGATATGTGTTCGTTGCGGTAGCGGGCATTAGGGTTCACCTCGCCGCGTGCAAGCAACGGGTCGTCGGGCAAAGACCGGAACTGTATGGCTTTCTGCGGGCAGTTGTGGATGCAGGCGAAACAAAAGTCGCAATCGCCCTCGGTCTTTACTCCCGTGGAAGTCAGTTCGTAGTTGCCGCGCGGACAGACTTCGGTGCATACGCCACAGCCGATGCAGGCATCCGTCACTTGGAAATACTTCTCGCTCCGCATCAGAAAGCCAACCTCCGGGTCGAGGCGCGAAAAGGCGACAAAGCCGTCGTGGGCGCGGCGGACTTCTTCGGTGGCAGGCTTCACCCACCGCATACGTTGCCCCAAGTCTGCCTTTATCTTTTCCAACTGTTCGGGAATGTGCTTGTCCATCTTCATCTGTTCCGCCATATCGAAATTGGGCAGCCAATTGTCCACCATCACGAGGGTGTTGATGTAGTCGAACTTCGTACCTGCCTGCTGTGAGATGCCGTCCCACAGCTCAGCGGCGTTGAAGTCAAGCATTCCATAGGTGAGGACGGCAAACTTATAACCTGCCTTGATGCGTGCCTGCTTGATGAAGTTCCGCACCATATTGGGCGGCATGTGTCCGTAGATGGGATAGACGATACCTATCTCGTCCGCCTCAAAGTCGTGGCGGCCCTGCTTTACTATCTGCGGGATGCTGAGCAGTTCGGTCTCTTCGTCTGCCAGTTGCCGGGCGATGTAGAGGCTGTTACCCGTAGCGGTGAAATAGAGGATGATACGTTTCTTCTTTTCGTTATCGCAAGAAGTCAATGCCGTGGGCATACTCAATGCGGCTGCTCCAGCCACGAACAATCCCATCCGTTTTAGTGCGTCACGGCGGGAGATGCCTTTGGGGTTGTCTTTATCTGTTTTCATAATCAATGCGACATTATCTGGGTTAGGAAACTGTCGAACCATGTAGTCCATTCTCCCTGTACGCCGAAGCCGTGCGGCCAACCGTCCAGTACGTGTTCTTCTACTTGCACACCGGCTTCACGGGCAGCGTTAGCATTGGCGATGAACTGGCGGTAGAAAGGATCTTCCGTACCGTAGGTATAGAATGTCGGGGGAATATTCCCGGCACGCAGGTCGTCCACGTTGTTATTTGATACGCTCAACCGTCCATAGAACGAGTAAATCATACCGATGGCGCATACATCAGCCGACACATCATCGAGCGCATCGGGGACATAGCTGTCATCCAATGCCGTGCCGTTCACCTGTCCATCAAAGTGCAAGGCTTCATCGCCACAGAGGATGCCGCCTGCGGAAAATCCCACCGACGCGATACGGTCAGGGTCGATGCCATACTGCCCGGCGTGGCTGCGGACATAGCGGATGGCACGTGCCAAGTCCAAACTGCCTTCTTCCATCGTATAGGGACGGACACGGTAGTTCACCACAAAGCTTTGCCAGCCCAGTTCCGCCAGACGCTCCGCCACAGGTGCGCCTTCGTTTCCACTACGGAACATAAACGCTCCGCCGGGACATACCATTACCGCCCCTTTCACTTCCGTGCCGTCGGGTACGGGATACCATATCATATTGGGACGGAAATCGGGGTCATCCTGATAATTGCCGTTATTGACGGTATAGTCCGTTATGGTTGGCATATTGCCTTCCGGCCACAGGTAGATGTGCTCTGCATCCGGGTCTTCCTCGGCTGGCGTTTCGCCTATCGGACCGAGGGGCGCGTCATTTTCCGTGTTGCTGCAAGCTGCCACACAGTTGGCGGCAAGCAGCAAACAGATGAGTTGAAATATCCTTTTCATCTTTATTTGCTCTTTCCATAATCACAAAGCCATTTCACCGTCTGTGGGTCGTAATGCGAGAAGAACAGGCTGTGTCCCAAGTCCAACTGGCGGATGCGCTGCATATCCTCGTCACTCAGCGTGAAGTCGAACACATCGAAGTTCTGCTCCATACGCTCCTTGCGGACGGACTTCGGGATGACAATCACGCCGCGCTGGATGAGGTAGCGCAAGGCGGTCTGTGCCGCACTCTTGTTGTATTTCGCACCGATGGCTATCAGCGTTTCGTTACCGAAGAAGTTGTTGCGTCCCTCGGCAAACGGTCCCCACGCCATAATGTGTGTGCCGTATTGCTCCATAATCTGTTGCGCCTCTATCTGCTGGTTGAACACGTGGGTTTCCACCTGATTGACCATAGGCGGTATCTCGCTGAATTCCGCCAAGTCGATGAAGCGGTCTGGATAGAAGTTCGACACGCCGATGGCACGGAGCTTGCCCGCCTTATACGCTTCCTCCATCGCCCGCCACGTACCGTAATAGTCGTTGAAAGGCTGGTGAATGAGCAACAGGTCGATGTAGTCGGTCTGCAATTTGCGGAGCGACTCGTCGATGCTTGCCTTTGCCCGCTCGTATCTGGCATTGGAAATCCACACCTTCGTCACGATGAACAATTCTTCGCGGGGTACGCTGCAATTACGGATAGCGTTGCCCACGTTCTGCTCGTTGCCATACGCCTGCGCCGTGTCAATCAGACGATAGCCCACGCTGATGGCATCCCTCACGCACCGCTCGCACTCCGACGGCGATACCTGATAAACTCCATAACCCAAAATCGGCATTTCCACGCCGTTTCTCAATTTTACTGTATCCATATTCTTTTGTCTATTAATTGTTTTCTGATGCAAAATTACATCGGCAAGGCTTCTCCGTCCATACACAGATTACAGATAGAAGCACCCATTTCACCGAAACGCCGAAAATAGCTCGGACAAGGCTTGCGAAAGATTTTTAGCACAATCCGAGGGCTTCCACAGGGCTAAAACTGTAGAATAAAGGCTGTCCGAGCCTCCGACAGTGCTTATTTTCTTCGAGAACTGCTGTCCGACCCCTCGGATGATGCTTATCCTGCAGGATTGGTGCTATCCGAGCCTCGGACGGTGCTTATCCTGACGGATTGTCGTTGTCGGAGATATTGGCTGCAAATGTTAATAGACCTTAGTCCAGAACTGAGGCCACCTAAGTACGGAACTGAGGGTATCTAAGTCCGTAACTGAGATAGGCTCACTTCCGAGGTCATCTTTCATCGGTTTTCTTCCCAAAACCGGACAGCCCCGTCTATCCAGCCCTCGGCACTCGTACCGATGCCCAGCCCGAAGCCGTGCCGGAGGTTCGGATAGAGGTGGAACTCCGCCGGGATGCCGATGGCTTGCAGAGCTTCGGTGCGGCGGCGCATCGTGTTCGGATTGGCGATGCCGTCATTCGAGCCTACCACGGCATAGGTAGGCGGGTCTTGCCGGGTATATTCGCTATGCCCCGTGTAGGCCATCACCACCGTGCGCGGACGGGGAAGCTGTGCCGCGCCGAAAGCCTCCGTGCCGTAGGAGCCAATGTATGCCGCCATACGCGCCCCCGCCGAACTGCCCCACACGGAATAGCCTGCTGTATCGACCTGCAACTCCGTGGCGTGGCGGAAGATGTATTCGATGCCCACCGCCAAGTCCTCGCAAGCCGTCTGTGCGCTGCCCGTCTGATACTGAATGACAAACGTATTATACCCCATCCGGCTCAACGCCAAGGCGTGGGGAAATCCCTCGTGGATGGAGCCAACATACGAGAAGCCGCCTCCGGGACAGACAACCGCAAACGGTGCGCCCGGCCTGCCACGAAAGAAGAACAGTCCGGCATCCTTGCGACCCAAGTCGTAATAAATCCTGCGTCCGGTTGCCACCGAATCTATCATCTGATTGATATAACCCACGCACCGCTCCGCGTCAATATAATTATGGTAGGGAAGCAAACGCTCCACTTCGGAGAGCGGCATATCTTCATCGTACCCCCATTCCAGCGGCAAGATGTATTGGCTAAATCCCTCGAAAGCCGGATGAGCCAAGACATCGGCAATAGTGCTACGGGTAGTCAAGTGTCCCGTTGTTGCAGGAACCGAGTCATTTCCTTCCTGCGAGGGAACGTATGATGAAGCCATATTCTCATCGCAACTGTTGAAAGATAAAATCGCCATAAGCAGACAGATATTGATAATCATTTTCATTTTGAACTTTGTTTTTGTCAGGTGCAAAATTACAGCAGCATATGTCCTTCGTCCATACACAGATTACGGATTGAAGCACCAATATCAACGAATGGCATTCACCGCAAGTAGCGTCCAATCAGCGGGATAACACAAATCACAGAATCTTGCACCCATTTTACAGAAATGCCTTTCCTCCTTGCTGAATGAGTAAAGAAAAGATTAATTTTGTGGCATCATACTTTAATAAATGGAGGAAACAAGATATGGGCGACATTATAAATATCAGCAGCATCCACGATTACAACGAGTTCTTGGGAATAGAGACATTGAACCCGTTGGTGACATTCATCGACTTCAAGGATGTCAAGGTTTTGAAGCATAAAAAGAAACTTTACGGCTTCTACGGCATCTACCTGAAAGAGAAGATACACGGAAAGCTGACTTACGGGCGCAGCCAATACGACTATCAGGAAGGCACGTTGGTATTCGTGGCTCCCGGACAAGTGGCAGGTATCGACGACGGCGGCGAAACGCCCAATCCCGAAGGCTATTGTCTGCTGTTCCATCCCGACCTGCTGCGAGGCACAAGCCTTGCCCGCAAGATGAAGGAATACACATTCTTCTCCTACGAAGTGAACGAAGCCCTGCATATGTCCGAGCGTGAACGCCAGACCATTTTTAACTGCTTCGCCGAAATACAGGAAGAACTGCACCACCGCATCGACAAGCATAGCCGCAGCATCATCACCTCCAACATCGAAGTCCTGCTCAACCATTGCCTCCGTTTCTACGACCGCCAGTTTGCCACCCGTGAGGCTATCAACCGCGATGTCCTCACTCGCTTCGAAGAACTGATGACCGGCTACTTCGATTCAGACAAGCCCGAGCAAATCGGTCTGCCCTCCGTGGCGTGGTGTGCCGACCAGCTCCACTTCTCCGCCAACTATTTCGGCGACCTTGTGAAGAAGGAAACCGGCAAGTCCGCCATCGAATACATCCACCTTACCGTTATCAACCGCGTCAAGGATTTGCTGGCAAGCACGAACAAGACCGTGAGCGAAATTGCTTACGAAGTCGGCTTCCAGTATCCGCATCATTTGAGCCGGATGTTCAAGAAAGTGGCTGGGTGTACGCCGAATGAATATAGAAGCGCAATTTAAAACGGCGCATTTACTTATAATAGCATTCAAATCCCGGTATTAGCATTGTAAATTCCGGGAACTTTGCGGTATCAAATTACAATGAATATTGAATGTATAATTTGATAATCAGAAAGATATAGAATATTATTCGGTTCAAGCGTGGGGAACTGTTTATATATTATCTGTCTAAGAGGCATCGCCAAACACCTGCGGAACAAATAAACAACAGCCCACGCCATTTTGTTTATACCATCTTTACAGAAGTATATACACTTGACATGAGCGCTTTGTTGTATCATGCTTGTTCCGCTTTGAAAATTGGCGATTTTCTTAGACAAGTATAATATCAAAACGCTTCTATGAAAAAAGATTCCAAACACGCAACGCCTTGCGTTGAATCTGCGACAAAGGTAAAACATTCTGGCAGAACTACAAAAAAAGTCTGAAATCTTATCCGAGTAATTGGTACGACATCCGGTATCCTGATTTTCTTTTCGTTATATTTTGTCAAAAGAGAAACGATTCTTACCTTTACTCTGTATAATAAAAAAGCATCCGTTATACGGACGGAAAGAGTTTTTACTATGAACAACACCATAAGAGAAAAAGCTATCATCCCTTTATTATTCACCAACCAATAAAAGATAAATGAAACGTATTGTTTTTTTAGATTACGTACGCGTGTTCGCCTGCTTTCTGGTGATCGTGGTACACGCCAGTGAGAATTTTTACGGGGCAGCCGGATCGACCGATATGGCTGGACCGCAGTCCTACCTGGCCAACGAGGCCGACCGGTTGTGGGTGTCTGTCTACGACGGTTTTTCCCGTATGGCCGTCCCCCTGTTTATGATTGTCTCCGCCTACCTGCTGGTTCCCCTCAAACCGGGGCAAAGCTCCTGGCAGTTTTACCGGCACCGATTTACCCGCATCCTGCCTCCGTTCTTTATTTTCATGGTTCTATACAGCACCTTGCCGATGCTGTGGGGACAGATAGACGGAGCGACGTCGTTGAAAGACCTGTCGCGGATTCTGTTGAACTTTCCCACACTGGCAGGACACTTTTGGTTCATGTATCCTCTGATCAGCCTCTACCTTTTCATGCCCATCATATCCCCCTGGCTCGAAAAGGCAACGGCCAAAGAGGAGCGTTTCTTCATCGCCCTGTTCCTCCTCTCTACCTGTATGCCCTACCTGAACCGGTGGTTCGGGGAACTCTGGGGACAATGTTTCTGGAATGAATACCATATGTTGTGGTACTTCTCCGGTTACCTGGGATATTTGGTGCTGGCTCACTACATCCGGGTACACCTTACCTGGAACCGCAACAAACGACTGGCTATCGGAGCCGCTCTCATGATAACAGGGGCCATACTGACCATCTACTCTTTCTATGTACAGGCTATCCCCGGGGAAATACTCACGACCCCCGTCATAGAAATAGGCTGGGCCTTCTGTACCATCAACTGTGTGATGCTTACCATGGGTACTTTCTTGATGTTCTCCTGCATAAACCGCCCGAATTCGCCCCGTCTGATCACCGACCTTTCCAAACTGAGCTACGGCATATACCTCATGCACATTTTCTGGCTGGGGTTGTGGGTAAACGTATTCAAGCACACGTTAGAACTGCCCACGGTGGCGGCCATACCCTGTATCGCCGTGGTTACGTTTATCTGCTGTTTCATCACCGCCAAAATCATCTCGCTGATTCCCGGCAGCAAATGGGTTATCGGATAGCTATTATAAACGGGCAAGGGGTGTCAATTGTTTTGACACCCCTTGTTCATTTAATTTCTGATAAAAAGCAATTTATTCCTGTTCCAACTTTTTTTTAGCTTTCCGAACCTCTTCTCGGGTAATCTTTTTTTCTATCACAAAAGAGAGAATCAAACCCAGGCCACCGAACATCAACACACACGCTCCGCAAGTCATATCAACTATATACCTCGGAAAATCCGAGAAAGTGTTTATGATCAATACATGAAAACATATTCCGACAAGCAGACCAAATCCTACTCCCAACAACAGGAATCCCCATTTCAGGACACTAAACGAGAACGTCATCTTGTCGCTCACAAAAGAGGGGAATTTCAATTTGCCAATCTGTAAAAGAGAAGGGTCTATCTTTTCGCCTATTTTCTCAATCAGCAAGATACGTTCTTTTCGCCGTACAAACAACTCAAACAAACCATAAATACCATAGGTTATCATACCTACAACCAACGGAATCGTAATAAACTCCATAACATTTAATGTTTAAAGTGAATAATTTTTATTTTTGTTCTGTTTGACGCACAAACACAAAAAAGGTTACAAGATTTCCAATAAAAAAAATTTTTCTACTTTTATATTTCCTATCTGTAACCTTCTGACGGATTCTGCGTCAAAAGGAGAAATGGAGGCAAGTAACGACTTATATGACATAAAGAAAGTATTGGATGGCGACACGGCGGCTTTTGCCGGAATCTTGAAACGATACAGCAGCCGCATCTTTGCCGTTATCGTACGCATAGTCGGTTGCCGCGAAGAGGCAGAAGAGCTGACACAGGATGTCTTTATGAAAGTATTCTCGTCGTTGCAACGCTACAAAGGCAACTGCGAATTTTCGACCTGGATATACCGCATTGCTTACAATACGGCCATATCGCATACGCGGAAACATCGAAGAGAGATCTCGTACATCGAAGAGAGCCTCTACTCGAACGTCTCGGAAGAGGAGGTAGAGCAGCTCTTAAACCGGACCGATAACTCAGAACAGATAGAACGGCTCGAACAAGCCATAAACGGTTTGGAGGCCGAAGAAAAAGCTTTATTGACACTATTCTATACCGATATGCGTTCCATCAGCGAGATAGCGGAAATCTCCGGATTGACCCCTACCAACGTCAAAACCAAGTTATACCGCATCCGCAAAAAGTTATACATCATCCTGTCGAGAACGACAGAATAAGGAGAAATAAAAAATGGAAGAGACAACAGAAATAAAAAAAGATGCTGTTTTAACCCGTCTCATGCAGCCGGATACAGCCACCCGTTTACCCGAGCAATTCAACGACAAGATGATGGAGCGTATCCAGGCAAGGGTCAAACGCAAAGCCTGCATCATCTCTTTTCTGCAATACCTCTTTACGACAATTACCTCTCTGGGGCTCATATTCGGAACCGTTTCGCTATTGGCCCATTACTCCTCCTTTAACATTCTCGACGAACTAAGTCAAATATTTAAGAAAGTCCGTATCGAAGGAGATTTGAGCCTATATCCCCTGATCGGAGGGATTGTCCTGCTGCTGTTGTACCTCGACCACATCCTGCGCCGCCGGTACGAATCGCGCCAGAAAGAAGATACCTTTCAGAATAACTAAACATTTTATCCGTTAAATCATTCTATTTATAGAATACAGGAGGCGGCTCGGCAGAGCCCAATTTGAAAACTCGGTTCTCATTTGTCTCTGCTCTCGCCTTTCGCTATATTTACAGAATATAGGAGGCAGCTCGGCAGAGCCCAATTTGAAAACTCGGTTTTTCATTTGTCTCTGCTCTCGCCTTTCGCTATATTTGCATCGACTAAATAGAATGTATGAAAGAATTTATCATCAGCAAAGAAGAATCAGAGCGTACCGTGCTGGTAGGACTGATTACCCCCGAACAGAATGAGCAAAAAGCCAACGAATATCTGGACGAACTGGCGTTCCTGACCGAAACTGCCGGTGCCGAAGTGGTGAAACGGTTCACCCAGAAAGTTCCGACCGCCAACTCGGTAACATACGTCGGGAAAGGGAAACTGGCCGAAATAAAAGCATACATGGAACAAGAGGCTGAAAACGGCCGGGAAATCGGTATCGTCATCTTCGACGACGAACTGTCCGCCAAACAGATACGAAACATCGAAGGCGAACTGAAAGTAAAGATTCTCGACCGCACCTCGCTCATCCTCGACATCTTCGCCATGCGGGCCCAGACAGCCAATGCCAAAACGCAAGTGGAGCTGGCCCAATACAAATATATGTTGCCCCGCCTGCAACGGCTCTGGACCCACCTCGAACGGCAAGGGGGCGGTTCGGGCAGCGGCAAAGGCGGTTCGGTAGGGCTGCGCGGACCCGGTGAAACCCAGTTGGAAATGGACCGACGTATCATCCTGAACCGGATGTCGTTGCTGAAAGAGCGGTTGGCCGACATCGACAAACAAAAGGCCACGCAACGCCGCAACCGCGGAAAAATGGTGCGGGTTGCCCTGGTGGGATATACCAACGTGGGGAAATCGACATTGATGAACCTGCTGTCGAAAAGCGAGGTATTTGCTGAAAACAAACTCTTTGCCACCCTGGACACCACCGTACGGAAAGTAATCATAGACAACCTGCCGTTCCTGCTCTCCGACACGGTCGGGTTTATCCGCAAACTCCCCACTGACCTGGTAGATTCGTTCAAATCGACACTCGACGAGGTTCGGGAGGCCGACCTGCTGGTACACGTGGTAGATATATCGCACCCCTCGTTCGAGGAACAGATCGAGGTCGTTACCCAAACGCTGAACGAAATCTGCGATTCGGCAGAGAAACCTACCATCCTGGTGTTCAACAAGATAGATGCCTTCTCCTACATTCCCAAAGACGAGGACGATTTGACGCTCCGTTCGCGCGAGAATATCCCGCTGGATGAGCTGAAACAGACCTGGATGGCCAAAATGGGCGATAACTGCATCTTCATATCGGCCCGGGAACGGAAAAACATCGAGGAGTTGAAAACCTTGCTATACAACAAAGTAAAAGAGATTCATATCACCCGTTTCCCGTACAACGATTTCCTGTTCCAGAAATACGACGAAAATGAATTATAAATCTTAACGACAGATGAGACAACTTCGCATTGATGAAATTGAGATATTGGAGAGACAGGCCTGCCGGGCCGATTCCTGGCAAAACATCACGGTGGCCGACCAATTCAACCCTCATACGATTTACAACGTCAGATTCTCGGGTAAAATAGAACTGGGCCGTTTCGACGAGACGTTTACCTCGGCAAGCGGCGTACAACAACCTTGTGGACTGCGCAACGTTGCGCTGCATAACTGCCGCATCGGCAACAACGTGCTGATAGAAAACGTAGCCAACTACATTGCCAATTACCGCATAGAAGAGCATTGCCGCATACAAAACATACAAACCTTGGAGGTAACCGGACTGAGTCGGTTCGGCAACGGCACGGAGGTTTCGGTACTGAACGAAACCGGAGGGCGGGAGGTACCTATTTTCAACGAACTGTCCGCCCAACTGGCCTACATCATCGCCCTGTACCGCCACCGTCCCGCCTTGATTGCAAGGCTGAAAGAGATGATTACCCGCTATGGAGACAACGTGGCCTCCGAAATGGGGAACGTCGGCTGCCACTCGGTCCTGCTCAACGCCGGTACCATCCGCAATGTGAACATCGGCGAGTACTGTATGATAGAGGGAGCATCCCGGTTGGAAAACGGCTCTATCAACAGCAACCGGCATGACCCGGTACAGGTAGGATACAACGTTATCGCCCAAGATTTCATCTTCTGTTCGGGGGCGGTTGTTACCGACGGGGCAGCATTGATCCGTTGCTTTGTGGGACAGGCATGCCACCTGGGACACCTCTTCTCGGCCCACGACTCGCTGTTTTTCAGCAACTGTCAGGGCGAAAACGGCGAGGCCTGCGCCATCTTCGCCGGGCCCTATACGGTATCCATGCACAAATCGAGTTTGTTGATTGCCGGGATGTTTTCGTTCCTGAACGCCGGTAGCGGATCCAACCAGAGCAACCACATGTACAAGCTCGGTCCCATACATCAGGGTATTGTCGAAAGAGGTTCTAAAACCACCAGCGACTCATACGTATTGTGGCCAGCCAAAATCGGGGCATTCTCCCTCATCATGGGACGCCACGTACGGCACTCCGACACCTCGAACCTCCCCTTCTCCTACCTCATCGAAAAGGGAGACAACTCGTTCATCGTACCGGGTATCAACTTGAAAAGCGTGGGTACCATCCGCGACGCCCAGAAGTGGCCCAAACGCGACAAACGGAAAGACCCCAACCGGCTCGACTGCATCAACTTCAACCTGCTCAGCCCCTACTCCATCGCCAAGATGGAACGCGGGATAGAGGTATTGCACTCACTGCAACAAACCTCCGGCGAGACCTCCGAAATCTACTCCTACCAGAGTGCCTGCATCAAAAACAGTTCGCTCAAACGGGGAATCCTGTTATATACAAAAGCCATCCAGAAATTTTTGGGCAATTCGGTCATCAAACGGTTGGAAAATGGCCGCTTCGATTCGGACGAAGCCATTCGGGAACGATTGCAACCAACGGCTGTCGCAGGAGAGGGCGAATGGGTGGACCTGGCCGGATTGATCGCCCCCAAAACGGAGATAGACCGCCTGACCCGCGCCATCGAAAAACAGGAGATCGTTTCGCCTCAGGAGATCAACCGGTTCTTTGCCACCCTGCACAACAGCTATTACGACCAGGAATGGACCTGGGCCGCCAGACTGCTGGAACGGCAACTGGGGAAAACAATAAACCGGATTTCAGCAAGAGACATTGCCCAAGTAGTTTACGATTGGAAAGAGGCCGTAATATCGTTAGATGAACTGTTATACGAGGACGCTAAAAAAGAGTTCTCCATGAGTGCCCAAACGGGGTTCGGAGTGGATGGGAGCGACCGCCAGAAACAGATCGATTTTGAATCGGTCAGAGGCGATTTTGAAAACAATCCGTTCGTTGCCGCCGTACGTAAACACATTACCGACAAAACGACATTGGGCGATGAGCTGATAAACCGACTCTCTCCTTTGCTATAAACAGCATATCCGTTTTTACATTTATTCTAAATAGTGCAAATGGAAAAATACATTTTTGAATACCCTTTTGAGGTGCGCGACTACGAATGCGATATGCAAGGCATCGTAAACAATGCGGTATATCTGAACTACCTGGAACACACCCGACACCGGTTTCTCTTACAGGCCGGTTGCGACTTTGCCTCGCTCCACCCGCAAGGGATAGACCCGGTGGTCAAACGCATGGAGATAGACTACAAACAATCGCTGCGTAGCGGCGACAGGTTTGTAAGCAAGCTCAACCTGAAACGCGAAGGTATCCGGTTTGTCTTTTACCAGGACATTTACATCCTGCCCGAAATGAAACTATCGGTCAAAGCCCGGATAGAGATTGCCTGTGTGGTAAACGGGAAAATCAGCAAAGGTGAAGAACTCATCCCCCTTTTTAAAGAGTACCTGTGAACGAACTACTATACCGCATAGCACTTACCCGTATCAAGGGAATCAATCTGCCGTTGGCCAAAATTCTGCTCGAAGCCACCGGCAGTTGTGAGGCGCTTTTTGCCGAAACAGAAGAGAACATCCACCGTATAGCGCTTCTGAAAACAGCCATCTTCTCGGATGCTCAAAAAAAGAGAGCTTTGCATGAGGCTGAAACTGAACTGGCCTTTATCGACAAAAACAAAATAGAGGCCCTTTTTTATACCGATTGCAATTACCCGCAACGTCTGACAGAATGTATCGACGCGCCGATACTGCTCTACTACAAAGGATCGGCAGACCTGAACCAGACGAGGGTCATCAGCATTGTGGGGACTCGCAACGCTACCCACTACGGGAAAGGGTTCTGCCAGGATTTCATTCAGGAGTTGGCAACGTTATTCCCCCGCAATACCATCATCGTGAGCGGACTGGCATACGGCATCGACGTCTGTGCGCACCGGGAGGCTCTGAGAAACGGGCTCGATACCGTTGCCGTACTGGCACACGGACTGAACACCATCTACCCTGCACCGCACCGGAACATCGCCGCCGAAATGCTCAAACAGGGAGGCTTGCTGACAGAATACGCCTCGCAAGACGCTACCCACCGGGTAAACTTCATCGCCCGCAACCGGATCGTAGCGGGGCTTTGCGACGCCGCCCTCATCGTCGAGTCCGCCTCGAAGGGAGGCAGCCTCATCACCGCCGACATTGCCGAAAGCTACCACCGGGACATTTTCGCTCTGCCCGGACGTATCGGCGATGCCTACTCGCAAGGGTGCAACAACCTGATTGCAAGCAACAAGGCTGCCCTTGTCTCTTCCGCCCGCCATTTCGCAGAACAGATGTGCTGGGAAGTTCCTGCACAAGAGGCCATACAAAAAGAGTTGTTCCCGGAACTGGATGCAAATGAGAAAAACATTCTAAGTATTTTGGAAAAAGAGGGGGAGTGCCAAATCAACCAACTGGCCATAAAATCGGATTTGTCCACGGCTCAGGTACTGGCCATACTGCTGGAACTGGAATTCAAAGATAAAATCCGCTCTTTTCCCGGCGGAATTTACCGGCCAGCATAAAGAAGAATTGCTTTACCGGAGCTCCTGCAAAACCCGGTCGATATGAACCATGCGTCCGGCCATACGGTTCAAGATTTCGGTCTGGTGGGAGACATAAAGGATGGTCGTGCCTCTCTTGTTTTCATCCCGCAACATTTCGTGCATCCGTTCTTCAAACGATTGATCGACATACGAAGAGGGTTCGTCCAGCACCAACACCTCGGGCAAGGCTACCAATGCCCGCCCCAAGAGAGCCCGCTGCATCTGGCCTCCGGAGAGCTTTCCGATGGTTCTGTCGGACAACTCGGATAATCCCACCCGGGCCAATACCTCTTTTATCCGCTCTCCCCGACATTTTTTGGGTACAACATCCCCGTATTTCCCTAAGAACCCGGACTCTATCACCTCGGCAACCGTTATAGGGAAACGAGGGTCGATTACACTCTTCTGAGGCAGATATCCCACATTCAAATCAGGTACCTGTTGTCCGTCCCGGTAAAAGCGGATAGTACCCCGCTCCGTCTTTTTCAATCCGAGCAAGGCTCGCAAGAAGGAGGTCTTTCCTCCACCATTAGGGCCTGTAATACCAACAAAATCTCCTTTATTGATTTGATAAGAAATATCCGACAAGGCGGTAACCGAATCGTAACGAACGGTCAATCCGGTTATCTCAATCTGCATATTCACTGCTTAAAATATTAACCATCGCCAGCTGTTCATCAATCCAGTTGTAATTAAGCGGATTTATCTCTATGATCTTCCCGTCGAACTCGCGGGCAAATACCTCGATGTTCTTGCGGTCGAACTCCTTCTGGACAAAAAATACTTTGGCTTGTTTTCGGCGCGCCAAATCTACCATCTCTTTAAAATGTTTGGCCGAGGGCTCTTTCCCGTCCGATTCAAGGCTGATCTGTTCCAAACCATAATCCCGGGCCAAATAGCTCAACGACGGATGAAAAACGACGAATGCCTTTCCTTTCAGCGGAGCCAACCGCTCTGTAAAAATAGAATCTACCTGACTGACCTCAGCCAACAGATTCTTATAATTCTCCTCATACTCCGATTGATGCTCGGGATCGAGCGCGACAAAGGCTTTGTACATATTCTCTATAATAATGACCGTCTGCCGGGGAGAACACCAGATATGCGGATTAATTCCCGAAAAATGGATATGCGAAGATGCGACCTCCGTACTGTCCACCGGAATCGTATCAGTACAAAACTCTACTCCTATCGAGTTATCGAAAACCTGTAAACCGGGAGTATTCTGAATCAATTTATCCAACCAGGCAATCTCAAACCCGATATACCCGATCTTGAAATAGGCCTCGCTTTTGGCCGCCTTTACCAACAACGAGGGGGAGGGGTCATATGTTTCCGGACTGCTTCCTTCGGGGACAATACAATTTATTTCAAACCTGCCCCCGGCAATCTTTTCTGCAAAATATTTCTGAGGTTGAATCGTTACGGTAATAGCCGCTTTCTTTGTTTCCATATTCACACACGAAAACAAAACAGTACAGCAAAACAATATAAACAAGAGCTCAACTCGTTTCATTTTTTCACCTTGAAATATACTTTCCAAGGTACAAATATACAACATATATCCTTACAAACAAATATATATATTTTTATCAATTTTGATTAACGTATGTAAAACAATTTCATATAATACTACAAATCAACTATTTAAGACAGACACAATAGAACCATACATCATCAAAAGATTATTATTTATTAACAACTGCCAAAATATATTCCTCTTTACTGCACACTGACATATTCATGTTATATATACAAAAAGCCGTGAAATTATCGGTTATCCTGTATATCTTTGTCAAAAAAAACGGAGAATCTGTCTTCAAAGACAGAGGTTACAGGTTTTTGACAAAACGAAAGACAATGAAAAAAGATATCTCGAACTTAGGCAATCAATTAAACGAACAACTTCTCTCCTTTTACAAGCACCTGCATCGATACCCCGAACTCTCTTTTGAAGAGAAAGAGACGGCTGCTTTTGTAACCCGTATCTTAACACGCGAGGGCATCCCCTTTCAAGACCACATCGGAGGATACGGTATCCTGGCTCGGATCGAGGGAAAGAACCCCACTTCCAGAATTATCGGGTTACGGGCCGACATGGACGCTCTGCCCATACACGAGGAGACCGGACTCTCGTACCAATCCTGCCACGAAGGGGTCATGCACGCTTGCGGACACGATGCCCATACGGCTTGTCTGTTGGGATGCGCCCTGTTGCTCAACCGGCTGCGCCAGAAGCTGACCGGAACGGTTTTGTTGATTTTTCAACCGGCGGAAGAGCGGCACCCGGGAGGGGCCCGGCTGATGCTGCAAGACGGTGTATTTGATACATACCGTCCCGAGTTGATCATCGGACAACACGTCAATGCCGAGGTTCCGTGTGGATCGCTGGCCATGGGCGAAGGGTGCATCATGGCATCGGCCGACGAATTTCACCTGGTTATCCGCGGAAAAGGAGGACACGGAGCCATGCCCTACAAACTGAACGATACGGTTCTGGCCGCAGCTCAAACCGTCGTTTCGTTGCAACAGTTGGTCAGCCGCCGGCACAACCCCTTTATCCCAGCCGTCATTACGGTGGGTAAATTCATGGCAGAGGGAGCCACCAACATCATCCCCGACCATGTAAACCTGTCGGGTACGCTCCGTTGCATGGACGAAAAAGAGCGGAAAAGATTACAGCAACTTATCCGCGAAACGGTACAGCTAACAGCCCAGAGCTATGGCTGCCAATGCGACATTGATATGAAAGACGGTTATCCGTCGGTTGTCAACGACCCGACCATTACACAAAAAGCCCGTATTTTTGCCGGAGAACTTTGGGGAGAAGAAGCCATATTGCCCATCGAAAAACGGATGACAGCAGAAGATTTCGGATTTTTCTCGGCAACGGTTCCCTCCACCTTCTACCGTTTGGGCATCAAAAGCGAGGCCACCCGCCAATTCGGAGACCAACACACCGCAACCTTCGGGATAGACGAACGCGCCCTGAAAATCGGCATGGAGACATTATCCTACCTGGCAGTTCGTTTCCTCGAAGAGCCTTAAACATCCTTTTCTACGCCATACACCTGGGCATATAACCGGCTCTTTATCTCTTGATAACGGGTGGCAAAATCTGTCATACGGCTAGTCATCAGGTAGAGGTGCAACGGGTGTTTTGTGGCATCATAAGGTGGTTGTATGTAATCGTATTCAGGATGCAACACAAAACCCAGCGACTCGTAAAACCGGATTCTCCGGATACAAATATCGTCATCGGGATGCTCTACTTCAAGCACAATCGGGGTATCGTCCTCCGCTATAAATGCCTGCAAGATTTCTCTCCCAATCCCTTTGCCTCGGCAAGTACCATCGACAGCAAAATGCTCTACATACCGCCAATCGGGCCATTGCCAATACGAAAGCAATCCCACGCCACGACCATCTTTTTCAATAACGGCCAGGTGGAACGTTTCGTTCTCTTTCAACAACCGTTCCACTTGGTCGAACTCCCGGCGTTCATCAACCGGGAAAGAGTCCTCATAAACGGAACGGATATAGTCCAATGTTTTGACATCCGTTTCCGACACCGGAACAAATTTCACCATATCTAACTGCTTTAATCGTTTACTATCATATTTCTTTATTCCCTGTCATTGGTAACCGTTTCCATATATCTGTTTTCCCAGGGGCCAATGGATTCAAACGGTATGGGTAAGAGCCCGAAACGTTGCAAAAGAGCACTATCCAGGTAGTAGTCGAGCCCGACATCATCTGCTGTATTGGAGGTAACAACGCTATTGTTTTGCAACACATTGCTCCCGTTCTCCCGTAAAAACAATCCATCACAATCTACCACCAAATTGTTGGAAACGAAGTTCCGGTCGGCATACGCTTTTATATCTTCGTTCAACTCCGGGTAACGTTTCTTGTACAACTCGGAACTGATATCGACATCCTCATACAACTCCTTTTGTTTCTGGGGTAATTCCAACGAGTTTTTCCACCGATTGCCCCACGGGGTAAAGCTGACTGCGGCAAAACATTTATAAAACAGATTGTTCTCTACGTGATTGTCTTTTCCCCCGTGTATCTGGACAGCCCCGAAAATAACCGAGCCACACTGTTCAAATACATTGCCATACACCTTGGCTCCGGAAATCATGTCGTCCAAACGGACGCCTGCCGCGCCATTGTGGGTTCCTCCTACGATATGGCGCCAATGGTTGTAACGAACCACAATACCCCGATAAGAAGGATTCGACCACATATCCATCCCCCCCTGATCATCGCTCTCCTTTACCAAATCGAAGAATTGGTTGTACTCTATCAGTACATCATTCCCGTTAATACGTAAAGCCGAGGAGGTAGATCCTTGGAACAGGTTGTGCCGAATAGAGAGACCCGCCCCGTCGAAAAGTACGGCCGGCTCATAGGAGTGTTTAAAGAGCGAGAAATTCTCAACGATTGTATTCTCCACCACATATCCGGCCGGATCAAGATTCTTGCGGTCTCCTCCGCGGGCTACAATCCCACTGCATCCCAACTCCTGCAACAAGCACCCTTCAACGGTATGGTTCTTTCCATCGGTCAGGTGCAGTGCATCGCAACCGAACTGGGCGATACGGCAATCTTTCAACCGGACATTTTCCCCGCCTGCAACATCGATTGCCGAGCAACGGCCGCCCCGGAAAGAGAGTCCATTCAGGGTGAGGTTGTCAAAGTTCGATACCGACAACATATACGGAGCACTCAATACGGAAACCGTAACAAAATCCGATTTCCGATCGAACGCCTCGGGTGCGTACCAATACAAGATACCCCTGTCTCTATCCACGTAATACTCTCCCGGAGCATCGAGCTCGCACAACAGGTTCAAGCCATAGTAGCGGAATCCATCCCGGTATCCATAAGAATGGTCGGGCTTTTCAAGCGATATCTGATGCTTGACGGTATCTATTTGGGCTACTTTCTGGAAGGATTCGCTCCAATCCCAGTACCAATAACCGTTTAAACAGGCCTCCGGTTCATCTACCCACCGATTGATACGGGCATCTTTATATTCAAAAACGCCCTCTTTGGTTCCATGACAGTTAAGCCATGTCGGGGGTAAGGTTGTCGCTCCCAATGCTTTCCCGGCGATGGTA
>DVNA01000057.1 GCA_018714665.1 Candidatus Gallibacteroides avistercoris
GATACGAACGGGATATACCTTGGGCGATTTTCCGAACTTTTTCGTAAACTCGCTGGTAGCCTTTTCGATAAATGCATCGTATTTGCTTTCGGGTACCAAGTTGATGGTACAACCGCCAAAACCACCTCCCATCACGCGAGAGCCGGTTACTCCACACGCTTTGGCTATATCGTTCAAGAAATCCAACTCTTCGCAACTTACTTCATAGAGTTTACTCATACCGGCGTGCGTTTCGTACATTTTTTGTCCTACCGTTTCGTAATCTCCTTTTTTCAAGGCCTCGCAAGCATCCAACAAACGTTGAATCTCTTCAATTACATATTCGGCACGCATATAATCTTCTGCACTTATTTCGGTTTTTACTTCGTCCAGCATCGCCATATCGGCATCCCGCAACAACGAAACTTCGGGATGTCTTTTCCGGATAGCCGCTACCACGGCTTCGCACGATTCGCGGCGTTTGTTGTATGCCGATGATGCCAGTTCATGTTTTACCACCGAATCAATCAATACCACTTTATAACCTTTCGGGTCAAAGGGTACATACTCGTATTCGAGCGAGCGACAATCCAGGCGAATCAACGAGCCCTCTTTCCCGAACACCGAAGCGAATTGGTCCATAATACCGCATTTTACCCCCACATAATTATGTTCGGTTGCCTGTCCTATCTTGGCCAACTCAAATTTATCTATCCCCAGACTATAAATATCATTCAGGGCAAACGCATAGGTACTCTCCAAAGCCGCCGAAGAGGACAAACCGGCCCCCAGAGGTACATCACCGGAAAAGACCGTATCGAAACCGCCGATCTTTCCTCCCCGTTTGATAATCTCTCTGACAACGCCGAAGATATATCTGGCCCAACTCTGTTCGGGAAGGTCTTCTTCGTTCATGCCAAATTCTGCCTTTTCATTCAGGTCGAAAGCAAAAGCGCGTATCTTGTCCGTTCCATTGGGTTTGATCTGTGCCAGCATTCCTTTGTCTATGGCACCCGGTAATACAAAACCTCCGTTATAATCGGTATGTTCGCCAATCAAATTAATACGGCCGGGAGAGAAGTAGAGATACCCTCCATAGAGTTCCTGAAATTTTTCTTTTATTGCATGTACATCCATAATAAAATTGTTTAAGTTTGAACAAATAAGCCTGAAAAAGGTGTATGTTCCCTCCCTCAGGCTTATTCAAATTATTCAAAGAGTTTCAGTTATAAATTATAGATCTTATTCCACTGGAATATCTTTGTTGACATTTTTTGAACCGACAAGGGCATAGAACAACAGATAAGCCAGACCGGCAACCACTACCCAGTAGCTAACCAAATAACCGGCTCCGTTGGTCATATCTACCACGGCGTTTTGCAACAACGGCAGGATACCTCCACCGCAAACCAATACCATAAAGATACCGGATGCTTTTTCGGTATATTTTCCTAAACCTTCAACAGCCAGGTTGAAGATACCGCCCCACATCACAGAGGTACAAAGACCGATACAAACCAATAAGGCTGCGTTGATGGGAACCTGAACCAATCCGAAACCTCCGGCTCCGTTAAACACGGGCATACTAACCGATGTTGCGGGCGAAAGAGCTATTGCTGCCAACGTAAGTACCACACCGATGGTAGCGGCTACTGAAAGCATTCCTCTGGCAGAAACCTTACTACCTACAACACCGCCCAACAGACGGCCGATCAACATCAGGAACCAGTAGGTAGCGGCAACCGAACCGGCAATGGCTTCGGCATTAACACCGTCGCCCAATACATTCAATCCGGGGTCTTGTAACCATTTGTTCAATACGTTGGGAACACCTACTTCAACCCCTACATAGACGAATATACCGATAGCTCCCAATACGAAATGACGGAAAGAGAGGGGGCCGTATTTGGACGATTCGTCTTTTTGTGCTTCGTTTTCGCGTTTGTTTTCGGGAATGTTCGTCAACAATATAACAACAAAGGCGAAGGCAAAGATCAACAAAGCGGCATACATCAACGGGAATACATTGCTGATTTGTGCATTTTTAATTCCTTCGGGGATCAAAAGTCCAGTTAAGATAATAACGGCGGTACCACACAATGAATTGAACGAACCGCCTATCTGGATCAGCTGGTTACCTTTGTTTCCGCCACCACCCAATTTGTTCAACATGGGATTTACCACGGTATTGAGCAAACACATGGAGAAACCGGCAATAAACGCACCCAACAGATATACACCGAACGCGGTCGGCCCATCAATCAATCCGGCAATAGTCTGGATACCTACACCTACAAAACCTACGGCAATAGCCACCAAAGAGGTTTTCTTATAACCGTATTTCTGCAACATATTACCTGCCGGATAACCCATAACGGCATAGGCAATGAAGTTGGCAAATACCCCCAAAGTACCCATCCAGTTGGGTACATTGAATTGAAATTTCAATATATCACCCATCGGTGACGCCAAATTGGTAACGAATGAGATCATCCCGAAGAGGAAGATCATCACAATAATTGGCAAAGTGTAATTCTTTTTTTGTGTTGTCATTTTTTTTAGTTTTAGATTTATGAATGATTTATCTTTTGAATTTATATATGCATGTTTGTGTATATTCCTGCCCCGGGCGCAATACGGTAGTGGGGAAATGTGCGTTGTTGGGACTGTCGGGGAAATGCTGCGTTTCAAAACAGATGGCGGTACGCTTGGAATAGCGATGTCCTTTCTTGCCTTCAAATCCGTTCAGCCAATTCCCGGTATATAGTTGTACCCCCGGTTCGGTGGTGTAAACCTCCATTTCAATGCCTGTTTCGGGAGATACGGCTTTGGCGGCAAAAGACAACTCTCCGGGATAATTCTTTTTCAAGACGTAATTGTGATCGTATCCTACACCAAAAAACAGCTGCTGGAAATCGTCGTCGATGCGTTCGCCTACGATATGCGGCTGACGGAAATCCATCGGGGTTCCCGACACGGACAAAATCTCTCCCGTGGGGACAGACTGGTCATCGCAAGGAGTAAAAAAGTCGGCCTGGATGGTTACTTCGTGATTGGTTACGGGCAGACCGCCTTCGCCATTGAGGTTGAAAAAGGAGTGATGGGTCAGGTTCAACACCGTTGCCTTGTCGGTAACGGCCTGATAGGTGATCAGAAATTCGTCGTTGTCGGTCAGGCAATAGACCATTTTGACGGTCAAGGTTCCAGGGAAACCCTCTTCCCCGTCCACAGAGACATAGTTCAGCTCCAACGTCTGGGCATCTTTTTGAGAAGCATCCCAAACTACCTGATTATAACCCACCTTGCCGCCATGCAAGCTACAAGCCGGATTGTCGGAAGGAATTTTATAGGCAACGCCGTCCAGCATAAATTCGCCCCGTTTGATACGATTCCCGTAACGACCGATGGCAGCTCCCAAATATTTTTCGGGAGAGTTGAAATAACCCTCTATGGTAGAGTGTCCCAATACAATATCGGTATCTTTTCCCTCTTTGTCGGGTACTACCAGGGAGGCGACAATACCTCCGAAATTGGTTACACACATCTCCATCCCGTTTTTGTTATTCAACAAAAACAAGTCTATTTGTTTACCCGATAAAACCGTCTGAAAATCTTCGCGCCGAAGCCCGCTCCGGGCCGTAAAGGCTTTATCAAATTCTGACATGCTCTGCTATTTTCGTAATATCAAATTCTCAGTTAACAAAAAACCTAACCGCTATTGATTATTGGCTGTAAATTTACTATTTCTGTTTGATTGGCGAGTTATTTATTTTTATGTTATAAAACATATTCAGTATTTAAAATTTCCCAAAAAGCACAAAGACAACCCGTTTGTTATCCTCCCCCCAATTTTTATACCAGAATTTCTTAAAAAAAACGCTTTTATTCCCTCTATATTATCGAAGAATTTAACGGGGTTTTATCTCCAACAACAGCAGTTCTGCTCCTAAATCGAACGTGATTTTCCGTTTCTTGCCGAATGAAGCCAACGGTTCGGTGGTACGATTAGGACAATACAGGTACACATTGCTCCGTTTTTCAAACTCTACCTGCACGGAAACCGGAACGACC
>DVNA01000007.1 GCA_018714665.1 Candidatus Gallibacteroides avistercoris
GGTAAAAGAGGTATTGCCCCGTTACCTGGTATTTAAATGGACCGTAAAAGCCATCGACGAAAAAGAACAATATTTCCAATTGGTAGCCCTCAAAGGAAGCAACCGCAACGGTAGCCCCGCATTGGCCGGCGACGTGGTAACAGATGCCAACGTATCTTACGGACAAGGCAGCAAAATGCCGACCGTAAGTATGCAGATGTCTCCGGAAGGAGCCAAAACCTGGGCACGCCTCACCAAGGAAAACATCGGCAGATGCATCGCCATTGCTCTGGACGACTACGTTTACTCTTTCCCGGTTGTCAACCAAGAGATTCCCGGCGGAAGCTCTGAAATATCCGGGAACTTCACCGCCGAAGAGGCCAACGACTTGGCCAACGTGTTGAAATCCGGTAAAATGATTGCCCGCGTACACATCGTACAGGAAGATGTCATCGGCCCCTCTCTGGGGAAAGAGGCCATCGAAAGCGGTATCTGGTCGTTCGTATTTGCCCTGGTTATCCTGATGATCTACATGATCGGCATATACAACATTGTACCGGGATTGATAGCCAACATCGGGCTTATCATCAACATGTTCTTTACCATGGGCGTTCTGGCCTCGTTCCATGCCGTACTGACCCTCTCCGGTATTGCCGGGTTGGTATTGTCGTTAGGGATGGCGGTAGATGCCAACGTACTTATTTACGAGCGTGCCAAAGAAGAGTTGCGTGCAGGCAAGACCTTGCGCAAGGCCATTGACGAAGCCTACAAAAACGCTTTCTCGGCCATCTTCGACTCAAACCTGACCTCTATCATTACCGGCGTGGTACTGTTCTACTTCGGTACAGGCCCCATCAAAGGTTTTGCTACCACATTAATCATCGGTATCATTTCATCGTTCTTCGTAGCCATCTTCCTCTCCCGCATGGCATTTGAAAGAGGCATCGAACAAGGCTGGTTCAAGAACCTGACTTTTACCACCTTCCTGACGAAGAAATTCATGACAAACTGCCGTTACGACTTTATCGGGTCCAGCAAAATCGGACACATCATCTCGATTTCGGCCATCGTTATCTGCTCCATCTCTTTCGCCGTGAGAGGATTGAACCAAGGTATCGACTTCTCCGGAGGTAGCAACTACATCATCCGATTTGAACAACCGGCCAATACCGTAGAGGTAGCCAATATGTTGAAACCGCAATTTGAAGGAGCTTCTCTTACCGTTATCACCATCGGTACAGAAAACCAGGTGCGGGTATCGACCAACTACAAGATAGAAGATAAAGAAAACGACATCGACAAAGAGATCAAAGAAAAACTCTATGCAGGACTGAAACCGATGTTAGGCAACAGCACCTACGAACAATTCGTCGACAACAATATCCAAAGTTTCCAGAAAGTAGGGCCGAGCGTCGCCGATGACATCCGTACCGGAGCCATCTGGGCCGTTCTGTTCTCCTTGATCGGTATGGGATTGTACATTTTGATACGTTTCCGCGACATAGCGTTCAGTGTGGGAACCATCACCTCGGTAGCTTTCTCAACGTTTATGATCATCGGATTCTACTCCCTGTTCTACGGGATATTACCCTTCTCGATGGAAATAGACCAGTCGTTCATCGCCGCCATTCTGACGGTTATCGGTTACTCGGTAAACGACACGGTGGTTGTATTCGACCGTATCCGCGAAGTAAACTCCCTCTATCCCACACGCGACAAGAAAGCCATTATGAACGAAGCCATGAACAGTACCCTGTCCAGAACCTTCAACACGACCATGAGTACGGCCATCGTTCTTTTGTGTATCTTCCTGTTGGGAGGCGACACCATCCGCAGCTTTACTTTCGCCATGCTGTTCGGTATCATCATCGGTACCTATTCAACCCTGTTCAATGCAGCACCGATTGCCTACTCAATCCAGATGCACCGGTTGAAAAAAGCAGCCAAGAAGAAATAGACCTTACACAACGAAACCCTCATAAAAAAACGGATTCTGAGTATGTCAGAATCCGTTTTTTTATTTCCCTTATTATCCGAAAAACTTACACCCTCCCGAACAGAGAACGCCATACCCCCTCCCTCAAAATCAAACCAAAAAAGAGGGTCTCCGCCAGGGAGACCCTCTTTACCAAACATGTACCCTCGCCGGGAATCGAACCCGGATTTAAAGTTTAGGAAACTTCCGTTCTATCCATTGAACTACAAGGGCATCCAAACAAGGCACAAAAGTACAACAAAAAAGCGGACTTAGCAACAACGAGAAACCAGAATAATTAATCGAACAACGAACGCAACACCTCCAACGAGCGCAACGTTCCCAGGCCCGGATGATGCAACCGGAA
This sequence comes from Candidatus Gallibacteroides avistercoris, assembly GCA_018714665.1. Classification (GTDB taxonomy): domain Bacteria; phylum Bacteroidota; class Bacteroidia; order Bacteroidales; family CHK158-818; genus Gallibacteroides; species Gallibacteroides avistercoris. The sequence goes on from DVNA01000007.1 coordinate 2,322, forward strand.
ATAGGTGATTACTCGCTCCAAAATCTGCCATCGCTCCGTACGGGAGAGTTTGAACAAATGCAGATTCTGGTAATTCATCCGCATCAACAAGGCAAAATAGCGGGCCTCCTCCGGATAGAGGAAATAGCCATGCCCAGGCAGAGAAGAGGTAAAGATACCGTTCATCATGTCGAAATAATCCCCCTGCTGATATCTCTCCACGTTGGGATAGAATCCCAGAAAATTGGAGAACTGGATCAAAAAGCAGAGGTGGAAATTGGCCGTGCCCTCTTCCAAATAGTCTAAGATTTGTATGGAATGAACCAGAAAATCGAAAAAGCCCGGATTGGCCTCCGGCTCTCGAATCGTCCGAGCCAGAAATTCCGACAAGAAGAGAACCAGACTCCGTTTTGCCTCATCATACGGCAAATGTTGAAACACCAACAACGGTTGTGTCTCCCGTATCCGCTGCAATTCCCTCCCCGGCTTATGCTCCACCTCCATCTCCAATACGGAAAAAGGAGAAAAGAGAGTCCGCAAACGGGCCGACTTGCGCGAAGAAGAGAGTGAAACGGCATAAGCCGTCCGTCCGAACATCTCCGTATAGACATGTACCACAGACAACTTATCGTTATAAGCCGTCGTATACAACACCACTCCTTTCGTTTTTTCCAACATAAAGCAGACCTCCCTCCTTAGAGCCATACAAAAATAGGCGATTCCCCTCAAAAATAGAACTCCCCTCCCCCAAAAACAGCATCTGCACCATCCCTATTTCAATCCCATAAACAGGTATTATCCAAAATAAAAAGCATATCGCAACATTTTTCATCAAAAAGTTTTGTCAATTCAAAAAACTGCTCTATATTTGCACTCGCATTTAAGGGGTCCTGTATTATTCAGGCTCATGCAAAAGAGGATGGCCCATTCGTCTATCGGCTAGGACGTCAGATTTTCATTCTGAAAAGAGGAGTTCGATTCTCCTATGGGCTACAAAGAATAAAAAATAGAAAATTAAAAGGAGATTAGTTGCAATGGCAAATCATAAATCATCTATCAAGAGAATCAGACAAACTCGCACAGCGACGTTACGTAATCGCTATTACGGAAAAACTACCCGTAACGCCGTAAGAAAACTCCGTGCTCTCACGTCCAAAGAAGAAGCCGTAGTTTTATACAAGAAGGTATCTGGTATGCTTGACAAACTGGCAAAAAAGAACGTCATCCACAAAAACAAAGCCAACAACCTGAAATCAAAATTGGCTTTGCATATCAACAAATTATAATCGAAAGATTATAGAAGAAACAAAAAACGTTTCAAATCGGCCCATTCGTCTATCGGCTAGGACGTCAGATTTTCATTCTGAAAAGAGGAGTTCGATTCTCCTATGGGCTACCAAGTACCGAGGACCTCGGTACTTTTTTTATCCCTATAAATCAGGCCCCTCTTTTCTAAAAAAAACAAAATAAAGGCCCCGTATTCCAAGATTTTTCGTTATCTTTGTTTACTTTCGTCTGCAAGCTCAAAAAGCAGACAAGAAGCTCAGAATCAATAAAAACACCCAAAATGTCAGAAGAACAACTAACAAACGGAATCAACTCATATTCTGCGGACAGCATCCAGGTATTGGAAGGATTAGAAGCCGTTCGCAAACGTCCTGCCATGTATATTGGAGACATTGGCCCCAAAGGACTACATCACTTGGTCTATGAAGTAGTAGACAACTCCATCGACGAAGCGTTGGCCGGTTACGCCACCCATATAGAAGTAACGATAAACGAAGATAACTCCATTACCGTAACCGACAACGGTCGCGGTATTCCGGTAGATATGCACGAAAAAGAGCACAAATCGGCACTGGAAGTGGTTCTGACGGTACTCCATGCCGGAGGGAAATTCGACAAAGGCTCTTACAAAGTATCCGGAGGGTTGCACGGCGTAGGGGTATCGTGCGTAAACGCTCTCTCCACCTACCTGCGGGCAGAGGTACGCCGAAACGGAAAAATCCATATGCAAGAGTTCTCCCGGGGTAAAGCCTTGCACGACATTGAAATCATCGGAACGACCGAAGAGACTGGAACCACAATCATCTTCAAGCCCGACGACACCATCTTCTCAACTATCGTATATGATTACAAGACCTTGGCTACCCGCTTGCGCGATTTGGCATACCTGAATGCCGGCATCACCCTGACACTGACTGACAAACGGGAACTCGACGCAGAGAACAATCCCAAAAGAGAGGTATTCTTTTCGGTAGAAGGACTGAAAGAGTTCGTCCGTTACATAGACGGCGCCAAAGAGCACCTGATTGAAGACATCATCCACATCAACACCGAAAAACAAGGCATTCCGGTAGAGGTAGCGATGACCTACAACACCTCGTACAACGAAAACATCTACTCATACGTCAATAACATCAACACCATAGAAGGGGGGACTCATTTGGCCGGTTTCCGGAGAGGGCTGACCCGTACCCTGAAAAAATACGCCGAAGACTCCAAACTCCTTGAAAAGGTAAAGGTAGAGATCAGCGGAGACGATTTTCGGGAAGGATTGACGGCTGTCATCTCGGTCAAAGTCATGGAGCCCCAATTTGAAGGACAAACCAAAACCAAACTGGGAAACAACGAAGTAATGGGAGCCGTCGATATGGCCGTAGGCGAAGCGTTGAGTAACTACCTCGAAGAAAACCCCAAACAGGCAAGAGCCATTGTCGATAAGGTGATTCTGGCAGCCACCGCGCGGCACGCCGCCCGCAAGGCCCGGGAGATGGTACAACGGAAAACCCCGCTTTCGGGAAGTTCCCTGCCAGGGAAACTGGCAGACTGCTCGTTGCGCAACCCCGAAGAGTGTGAAATCTTCCTGGTCGAAGGAGACTCTGCCGGAGGATCGGCCAAACAGGGACGCGACAGGATGTTCCAGGCCATACTCCCCCTGCGAGGCAAAATCCTGAACGTAGAAAAGGCCATGCACCACAAAGTATATGAAAGCAAGGAGATACGCAACATTTTCACCGCATTGGGCGTAAGCATCGGAACCGAGGATGATCCCAAGGAGACAAACCTCTCTAAACTGCGTTACCACAAAATCATCATCATGACCGATGCCGACGTGGACGGAAGCCACATCGCCACCCTGATTATGACCTTCTTCTTCCGACACATGCGTCCGCTGATAGAACAAGGATACCTGTACATCGCCACTCCCCCGCTATATCTTTGCAAAAAAGGAAAAGTGGCAGAATATTGCTGGACCGACCAACAACGGCAGCAATTCATCCTCAAATACGGCAACGGAAGCGAAAACCAGATACATACCCAACGCTACAAAGGGTTGGGAGAGATGAACCCCGAACAGTTGTGGGAAACTACCATGGACCCCAAGAACCGGATGCTCAAACAGGTTACCATAGACAATGCGGCCGATGCCGACCTGGTATTCTCAATGCTGATGGGCGAAGAGGTCGGTCCCCGTCGCGAATTTATAGAAGCCAATGCCACTTATGCCAAGATCGATGCATAAGTCTATGCGAATAAAATAAAAAAGAGAAGGGCGGAAAGATATTCAACTTTCCGCCCTTCTCTTTTTACAAACTTATTATTCAAACCGGAAACAAGCCATGGTCCTGCCTCCGGGGAACAAGACTAATCCTCTTCTTCCGGCTCATTCTGATATACCAGCAGCTTATCTACCCGGCTATTGTCCATATCCATCACCTCAAATCTCAGATTACGGTATAAGAATGTATCGCCCTCTTTGGGAATACGGCCCAAAAAGAACATCGCCATACCGCTTAACGTAGTAAAACCTTCCGATTCAAGATCGTCGAAATTCAAGATACCCATTTCGTCCATAAAATCATCCAGATTCATACTACCGTCCACCAGGAAAGAACCGTCCTGCCTTTTAACAATTTCCGTTTCAAAATCCTCTCCCTCTTCGGGTATCTCCCCGAAAATACTTTCCGTCAAATCGTGCAAGGTTATAATCCCTTCGATTCCCCCGTACTCATTGACCACCACACCAAAGCTCCGCTTGTTGGTTTTAAACGTCTCCAACGTCCGTATGGCACTAAGCGTTTCAGGAATATAAAGAGGCTCTTGTACAATTTTGGTCAAATCAAATGGCGTATTGCCCGAAAGCAATAGAACAATGTCTTTCACCGAAACCACCCCCAGACATTCATCCACCGAAGAGGTTTCGTACAACAGATATTTGCTGAAATGTTTGTTCTCTATCACCGAGAGCACCTCCTCCCTCGTTTGATCGGTATACAAATTGATAACATCGGTTCTGTGTGTCATCAGTTCATTGACACGCTTATCGCCAAAACGGAATACATCCTTGATCATCTCCGTCTCTTCCTTGTTGATAACCCCTTGTTGAGAACTTTGGTGGAGGATAAATTTCAACTCATCTTCCGTAATAGGACGTTCACCGGTACTGTTGATTCCGAAAAACTTAGATACTAGTTTGGTAGAAGCACTCAACAGCAGGACAAAAGGATATGCAACCCGCGTGAGGAAGCGCATAAACGACGACAAGAACATCGCTATCCGTTCCGGATTGTTCAAGGCCAACGTCTTGGGTACCAGCTCGCCCACAATAAGCGACAAATAGGTAATGCAAGCTACCACGGTAATCATGGCCAGTTTCCCGGCATAGGGTTGCAGCAGGGGTACCGAAGCAAACAAGGGCACCAAATCATCTGCCAGAGCAACTCCCCCGAAAGCACCCGAAACGATACCAATCAAGGTAATTCCCACCTGAATGGCCGAAAGCGTCTTTTCGGGCTCCTCCTTTTGACGGAGCACCTCGCGGGCCTGGCGACTGCCGGAAGCAGCCTTCGTCTCCAAGGCTGCTTCGCTGGAAGAGACCAGCGCTATTTCATACATGGCAAATATGCCGTTCAATAACAACAAAATAAGGATAATCAGAATTTCCATACATTTAATTCAGGTTACACATCCCTGCGAAAATAATAAATATTTCTTACTCCCAAAAATAAAATATAATAGAGCAAAAAGTTTACATAAATTTTCCTCTGCCATTCACACAAAAAAGATTTTGAGAATAAACAAAAACTGCTACCTTTGCACGTTTTAAAAAAATAAGAGAGATTAACCAAACCCAAATAGCATGATTGAAAAAGTAGAATTTCATCCAAAGCTGTTCAGCGCGTTAAAAAGCTACTCAAAAGAAAAGTTTTTCGCCGATCTGATGGCCGGCATCATCGTGGGCATCGTGGCCCTTCCGCTTGCCATCGCCTTCGGTATCGCATCGGGTGTAAGCCCTGAAAAAGGATTGATAACTGCCATTATCGGCGGGTTCATCGTTTCGTTCCTGGGCGGCTCGTCCGTACAGATCGGAGGTCCTACCGGCGCATTTATCGTCATCGTATTCGGGATTATCCAGACTTTCGGTATAGAGGGGTTGGTAATCGCCACCTTCATTGCCGGGCTTATTCTGGTTCTGATGGGACTCTTCCATTTAGGAACCGTCATCCGCTTCATCCCCTATCCCATTGTGGTAGGCTTTACCAGCGGTATTGCCCTGACCATTTTCACCACACAGATGAAAGACCTGTTCGGACTAACCATGGAGAAAGTACCGGCCGATTTCATCTCCAAATGGATTGCCTACATCCAACACTTCGACACCATCAACCCTTGGGCCACAGCCGTAGGGGTTATCAGCATAGCACTCATCGCCATCACCCCCAAAATATCGAAACGGGTTCCCGGTTCCTTGGTAGCGATTATCGTGATGACAGTGGTGGTTTACATCCTGAAAAATCATTTCGGCATCACCGGCATTGAGACCATCGGCGACCGTTTTGAGATAAACGCCTCCCTCCCCGATCCCGAACCGTTGAAATTCAACATCGAAACCATCAACCTGTTGCTACCGTCAGCTTTTACCATCGCCATATTGGGAGCCATCGAATCGCTGCTCTCGGCCACCGTAGCAGACGGGGTCATCGGCGAACGGCACAACTCCAACACCGAGCTGATGGCACAAGGGGCAGCCAACATCATCGTACCGCTCTTCGGAGGGATTCCCGTAACGGGAGCCATCGCCCGCACCATGACCAATATAAACAACGGCGGACGTACCCCCATTGCCGGCATCATCCATGCCGTAGTGTTACTACTGATTCTGTTATTCTTAGGCCCACTGACCAAGCACATCCCCATGGCCTGCCTGGCCGGCGTGCTGGTGGTAGTCTCCTACAACATGAGCGAATGGCGAACCTTCCGATCGTTGTTGAAAAACCCCAAATCGGACGTAACCGTACTACTCATCACCCTCTTCCTGACGGTCATCTTCAACCTGACCATCGCCATCGAAATCGGGTTACTGCTGGCCATCCTGCTGTTCCTGCACCGTGTCATGGAAACAACCAACATCTCGGTACTGCGTAACGAACTCGATCTGGACAAAGGCAACGACCAAAAGACAACCAACGAAAAACTGAACATTGCCCCCGGGGTAGAGGTTTACGAAATAGACGGCCCGTTCTTCTTTGGCATCGCCAACAAATTCGACGAACAGATGAGAAACATCGGCGACAGGCCCTTGATCCGTATCATCCGGATGCGGAAAGTTCCCTTTATCGACTCTACCGGGCTGCATAACTTCGAGATATTTTTCCGTTCTTCCCAACAAGAGGGAATACATATCATCCTCTCAGGGGTGATCCCCTCGGTACGAGCCACGCTCCACAAGGCCGGACTCGACAAATACATCGGCGAAGAGAATATTTTCGACCACATCAACGGAGCCGTTGCCAAAGCCAATGAGCTGGCCCCCAAATTACAATCCCGCCGAAAATAACCATCCGGATTCACATAAAGCAATTTAACAGAAAATCCCCGGTCTTTCTCATAAGATAGCCGGGGATTTCTTTTATCCGCAAGACAGAAAAGAGAAGCAGAAGTTCCGCTTATCTCGCAAAAAATTCGTTTCTTTGTATAACCAAGCAAATAGAAACAACCCTGATATGTCCCGAAACAAAGAAAGCAAAAGCCGCCTGAAAAAGGAGGAAATCATCGCCCGAACAATTGATCTGTTCAATGCAGAACCCACCAAAGTATTCAACTACAAGCAGGTATCGACCGCTATCCACGCCGTAAACACGACACAAAAACAGATGGTCGTCGATACGCTGGAAGATCTCCTCTCAGACGACTTCCTGGTATTGGTATCCCCCGGGCTCTACAAACTCAACAACCGGAGCATCAACATGGAGGGCATCTTTGAACGAAGAAGTAACGGAAAAAACCGAGTTCTTACCGAAGAGGGCTATCCCATCTTCATAGCCGAACGTAACAGCCTGCGGGCCATGAATGGCGACAAAGTACGCATCCAACTCTATGCCAAACGGAAAAACCGCCAACCCGAAGGCGAGGTAATCGAGATACTTGAAAAAGCCCCGCAAGTCTATGTAGGCACCCTCGACGTACAACCCAAATTTGCCTTCCTGGTAACCGACAACAAGATATTGGCCAACGACATCTTCATCCCCAAAGAGAAGCTCAAAGGGGGCAAAGACGGGCAAAAAGCGGTAGTCCGCATCACCGGATGGCCCGAACGGGCCAAAAACCCACACGGCGAGGTAATCGACGTCTTAGGGACAGCAGGCGAAAACAATACTGAAATACACGCCATCCTGGCCGAATTCGGACTGCCGTACAACTATCCCGAAAACGTGATAAAAGCCGCCGAACGTATCCCCGAAACCATCCCGGAGGAGGAGATCAAAAAACGCGAAGATTTCCGCGCAGTCACCACCTTCACCATCGACCCCAAAGACGCCAAGGATTTCGACGATGCCCTCTCCATCCGCCCCGTGAAAAACGGCCGGTGGGAAGTAGGGGTACACATTGCCGACGTAACTTACTATGTTACCCCCGACTCGCTCATCGACCGCGAAGCCGAGCACCGGGCTACCTCCGTCTATCTGGTGGACCGGGTGGTCCCCATGTTACCCGAACGGCTGTGCAACCAAATCTGCTCGCTCCGCCCCGACGAAGAGAAACTCTGTTTCTCGGTTATCTTCGAATTGGACGAAAAGGCAGAGATTAAGAAATCGCACATCGCCCGTACCATCATCCGCTCCAATCGCCGGTTCACCTACGAAGAGGCCCAAGAGCGCATCGAAACCCAGCAAGGAGATTACAAGGATGAAATCCTGAAACTGAACGAGCTGGCCCAACTTCTGCGAAAAAAACGCTTTGCCAGCGGAGCCATCAATTTCGACCGGCACGAAGTAAAATTCAACATCGACGAAACGGGAAAACCCTTGGGAGTATATTTCAAGATAGCCAAAGAGGCCAACAAACTAGTAGAAGAGTTCATGTTGCTGGCAAACCGTACCGTAGCCGAATTTGTCGGCAAAACGCCACACAACAAATCGGCCAAGACGTTTGTTTACCGCATCCACGACCTGCCCGACCCTGACAAAATGAATACCTTCTCCACCTTTATCAGCCGATTCGGCTACAAGCTGAAAATCGGAGGATCGAAAACCGACCTCTCCAAATCCATCAACAGCCTGCTCAACACCGTACAGGGGAAACGGGAGGAGAACCTGATCGAAACGGTAGCCATCCGTGCCATGGCCAAAGCGGCATACAGCACCGACAACATCGGACACTACGGCCTGGCATTCGACTACTACACCCATTTCACCTCGCCCATACGCCGCTATCCCGACATGATGGTACATCGGTTACTGTACCGTTATATGCAAGGCGGACGCAGTGCCAACAAAAAGAAATACGAAGAATTGTGCAAACACTCCTCCGAAATGGAACAGTTGGCCGCCAATGCCGAACGGGCCTCCATCAAATACAAACAGGCTGAATACCTGAGCGAGCGGTTGGGGCAGGTATATGACGGCGTTATATCGGGCGTTACCGAATGGGGTATCTATGTCGAGATAAACGAAAACAAATGCGAGGGGATGGTCCCCATACGAGACTTTGAGGATGACTACTACGAATTTGATGAAAAAAATTATTGCCTGATCGGCCGCCGCAAAAGACGCGTCTATACCTTGGGAGACCCTATCAAAATCCAGGTAGCCCGGGTAAATATGGAGAAAAAACTGATAGACTTTGCCTTGGCCGAGGAAAATACTCCCTCAGAAGAGACCGACACCCTCCAAACACCCAAAGACAACCGACAAATAGGAAAAGAGAAAAGAAGAAAGAAAAAATAACTCCTCGTCGATATTCGAAACAAAAAGGGCTGCATTAATTGCAGTCCTTTTTGTTATCTATATTACCGGCACACACGGTTACAGCAAAGTATCGGCACACAAGTTTTTCTGCTCAATATCCAGGAAATATTTGTACGTTCCCACTTTCAGTTCAACCGTTGCCGCCTCGTCACAAACAATGATTCCCTTGGGATGCAGCTGCAAGGCCGAGATCGTCCACATCTGGCTCACAGCCCCCTCAACACCCTGTTGCAAGGCCTTGGCCTTGTTGTGTCCGTTTACGATAATCAACACGCTCTTGGCATCCATAATCGTTCCTACACCAACCGTCAAGGCAGTCTTGGGAACCAAATTGACATCGTTATTGAAAAAACGCGAGTTGGCAATAATCGTATCCTGCGTAAGCGTCTTCACCCGGGTACGCGAAACCAGCGACGAGCCCGGTTCATTAAATGCAATATGGCCGTCGGCACCTACACCTCCCAGAAAAAGGTCGATACCTCCCATTGCTTTTATCTTTGCTTCGTAGCGGGCACACTCTGCCTCTACATCCGGCGCATTGCCATTGAGGATATTCACATTCTCAGCCGGGATATCTATATGGGAAAAGAAATTATTCCACATAAATGAATGGTAGCTTTCAGGATGATCCTCGGGTAAACCGATATATTCATCCATATTGAACGTTACCACATTCTTGAATGAAACAACCCCCTCTTTGTTCAACCTAATCAGATTCTTGTACATTCCCAACGGCGACGATCCCGTAGGCAATCCCAAAACAAACGGTTTATTTGGCGAAGGATTGGCTTTGTTTATCTGTGCAGCCACATAATTGGCCACCCACTTCGATACATTTTCATAATCGGGCTCAATAATCAGTCTCATATCGTTACAGTTTTTGAAATATTCATTCCGGCCAATCAGAGGGCCGCTATCTGGTTGTCAAAAATAGGCAATAAAATCCATTTAAACGAAAAAATATCCAAAAGAAAAAGAAAAGATTTTTTTTGTTAAACTTCAATTTTCAGTATGGATTTTTTTAAGAAAAGTCCTACCTTCGCTCTCTAACTCTTATCAAAATATTATGAAGGCAAATTTAAGTTCACAAATCAAACTGGACAGAACGCCGAAGCAATATTACAGGCCGACAAATGCCTATGAATACACGTTGCTTACCCGTTTTGAGAAAGTGTTTACTGAAATTTTTGAGAGTTCAGAAATCGCCTCTGTTGAAGTAGGCAAAGAAATTGCAAAACTCATCCGCAGCGCCAACCAGAAAGGGCTTTCTTTTGTAATGGCCTTAGGTTCGGGGACGGGCACTACCGGCGTTTATGCCGAACTGATCCGCCAATACCGCGAAGAGGGATTGAGCTTCCAGAACGTCATCGTTTTCAACCTGAGCGAGTTTTACCCGTTAGAGGCCAACTCGCCCAGCACCACCAACCTTTTATACGAATACCTGCTCAACCACGTCGATATCAAACCCGAAAACATCCATACACTGGACGGAACCATCGACAAAGAGCACATCTTCGACTACTGCAAGAACTACGAACAAGATATTGCCAAATGCGGAGGGTTAGACCTGGCGTTTCTTGAATTCGGCTTTGCCGGGAACGTCGGCGGGAACGAACCGGGTTCGCAAATAAGCTCCTCTACACGTCTTACCCTGTTGGGGAACGAAGCCCGCAAAAGCGCAGCCCGTCTCTACAATTCAAACGAAAACACCCCCCACAGCACCATTACCATGGGGATTTCAACCATCATGAATGCCCGCAAGGTAATCATGGTATCGTGGGGTGAAGATAAAGCAGCCATTGCCAAAGCCATCATCGAGGGCTCCTGTACGGACACCCTGCCCGGATCGCTGTTCCAGCAACACAAGGATACCAAAATCGTACTGGACCTCTCCGCCGCAGAAGAGCTTACCCGCATCAGTACCCCTTGGCTGGTAACCTCCTGCGAATGGAACGACAAACTGATACGCCGTGCTATCGTCTGGTTGTGCCAGATTACCGACAAACCCATTTTAAAACTCACTAACAAAGATTACAACGACAACGGGCTGGGAGAACTTCTCCCATTGTTCGGGTCTGCCTACAACGTTAATATCAAAATATTCAACGACCTGCAACACACCATCTCGGGATGGCCCGGTGGTAAGCCCAATGCCGATGACTCTTTCCGTCCGGAGCGTTCTACGCCCTATCCCAAGCGAATCATCGTATTCAGCCCGCACCCCGACGACGACGTCATCTCCATGGGCGGTACCCTGAAACGGTTGGTAGATCAGCATCACGATGTACACGTAGCATACGAAACCTCCGGAAACATCGCCGTGGGAGACGAAGACATGATGCGTTATGTCATGCTGATGGAGAGCATCTCCCAACGGTTTAAATTCGATTCCCCTCAAACACAAGAGATATTCGACGAAATCACCCAATCCATCGCAAACAAGAAAGACGGCGACATAGATATCCCCGATGCCCGTTACCTGAAAGGAATGATCCGTCAGGGAGAAGCCCGCACGGCCTGCAACTACATCGGCGTAAAACCCGAGAATGTACATTTCCTGGCTCTCCCGTTCTACGAAACAGGAGCCATAAAGAAAGGCGACCTGACGCAAACGGATATCGACATCGTCAAGAAACTGATTCTCGACATCAAACCCCACCAGATTTTCGTTGCAGGAGACCTGGCCGACCCCCACGGTACGCACCGGGTTTGCCTGGATGCCGTATTGGCCGCCATTGACGAGGTAAAAGAGGACGAGTGGATGAAAGATTGCCGGATCTGGATGTACCGCGGAGCATGGGCCGAATGGGAAATCGACCACATCGAGATGGCAGTCCCCATCAGTCCCGAAGAGCTGCGCCACAAACGCAACTCTATCCTCAAACACGTATCGCAGGCTGAAAGCGCCCCATTTTTGGGAGACGACGAACGGATGTTCTGGCAACGGGCCGAAGACCGAAACCGGGCTACGGCCGAACTATACCGGAAATTAGGGTTGGCCTCTTACGAAGCCATCGAAGCCTTCGTTAAATATATTCCATTGTAAAGCAAGCTTGTACCCTTTATAAAAAAGGAGAAATATCGACAACGACATTTCTCTTTTTTTTATCTGTGCATCAAACTGTTACTTGCCATAACTTTTCTTGACAAATTTGGCTTTACGCAAAAACGAAAGACTCTGCGCTATGCTGGAAAAATGAGTCATTCCTTCGCTGAAAGCCTCTTGTTCCACAATTACGTATTGCAATCCGGCCGTCTTGGCTTTCTGAAAGATCGGCTTGAAATCAATCTCGCCACTGGCCCCGACCTCCTCTACATCCTTCACGTGCCACAACAGGAAACGTCCCGGATACTTCTCCATATACTCCACCGGATCTGCTCCGGCAGCCAATGCCCAATAGAGGTCTATTTGGAAAAAGACCTTATCGGCATCCGTATGGGCAAGCATATAGTCAAAAATCACATTCCCGTCTATCGTCCGGAATTCCCCATTATGGTTGTGGTATCCGAATTTGATTCCGGCAGCCCGACACTTCTCTCCTACGGCATTGAAATAATCGCAGAAACGCTTCAATCCGTCCAGACTTTCGTAACCTACCATACTCATCCAGGGTTGAACGATATAGTCTATTCCGGCTGCCTTGTGAGCTGTTATGGCCTTATCCCACCACTGCATACATTCGTCCCACGTCTCTTCGGTAGGGAGATCCTGTCCCGTATGGGAGGAGAGCAACCTCATCCCGGTCGCCTCCACCATATTCTTGAACACCACCGGGTCTATGCCATAAAATTTACCATCGGAATATCCGGCAATTTCCACAAAAGTATAGCCTACGGCCGCCACCGAGTCTAACGTAGCCTTCACGTTCTTACTCATATCCTGGCGAACAGAATACAATTGCAGGCCTATCTCTTTTCGAGGTCCCTCCGCTTCTAAACCGTCCCGATTCCCGGCAAAAAGATCAGGCAGAACCAAGCCCAGAGACAGACAGACAACCATTATACGCAATAGCTTATATATCTTCATACACATAATAAATTAAACAGCGTTTTTCTTTACCGACGGAGCGAAACACTTTTGGGGTTTGGCTATATCTTCTTCCCTTTAAACGCCCCTTATTATAACACTCCAAAAGAGAACGACCCTCTTGCTTCAAACAGGTAGTACCTGTATTATCTCCCCAAAAGAAGAAACAAAAGAGTGAAGATACTAAAAAAGATGCTTCCTCGGGCTGTGCAGCGAAGAAGCATCCTACTATCTAACGTTTAATCTACCCGCAAACTTACCTTAGAAAGGCAATAAATTACCGATTGCGGGAATGATTAAATCTTACTGTTTGTCCAAATCTTTGATGGTGATGTTTCTGAACCATACATCATCTCCGTGATCTTGGAAGCCGATATAACCTTCGTGGTTTTCACCGCCGCAGTTCAGCAACAGGTCGTATGCTTCGGGCCATTTGTCTTTGCTGAATTTACTGTTATCCAATAATTCTTTCCATTGCGGAGTCCACAAGTGATATTCAACCACACACTGATCGTTCAAATAGTAAGCAACAGTACCTTTGTAGCAAACGATTTTGGTTTTGTTCCATTCTCCGGCAGGTTTTGCAGTCTGCGGTTTTGCCGGGATCATATCGTACAAAGATCCTGCCTTACGGTTACCATCTACCCCCATGTTGGCATCGGGATGACGTTCGTTATCCAACACCTGGTATTCGGGAGCTGAAATATAGATCGGTTGGCCGGGGATTTCCTGTGCCAAAATGAAGATACCAGAGTTACCGCCTTCTGAGATTTTCCATTCCAGTTCCAGTTCAAAGTTTTTCAGCTTGGTACCGTAAATCAAGTCACCGCCATCATTAGATTGAGCTTCGCCACCACCAGAACCGTTGAATTTGATGGCGCCATTATCGATAGTCCAGCGTCCCGGAACATCTTGACGGTTGTAACCTCTCCAACCGTTAAATGTCTTACCGTCAAAGATAGCTACTTTACCTTCATCTTTTTTTGCATCTGCATTGCTGTTGTCTGCTTTTTTAGCACCACCACCGCAACTACTCAATGTAGAAACTGCAATAAGAGCAGCTCCTAAAAATTTAATCGTTTTTTTCATTGTAAAATAATTGTGTTAAGTGTTTGATTGTGTAT
>DVNA01000058.1 GCA_018714665.1 Candidatus Gallibacteroides avistercoris
TGGTTAATTACATAACAGAGCAGCAACTGTCCATCAACCATTTGTTAGCTACCCACCTGCATTTAGATCACAATTTCGGCAATCCTTTTGTATCTAGGAGATTCAACCTGGTATTGGAAGCAAACAAAGAAGATGAATTTCTCCTTCAAAATATGGATGCTCAGGCTCGGGCATTTAATATGCCGTTACCGGATGCACCAATCCCGATAGGAAAATATATCAACGAATACGATAAAATCACATTCGGTTCGTACCAATTGGAAGCAATCCATGTCCCCGGACACTCTCCGGGCAGTATGGTATATTATTGCGAACAGGAGAACGTGGCTTTTTCCGGAGATGTATTGTTTCGGTCGAGTATTGGTCGGACAGATCTGGTCGGAGGAGATTTTCAAACCTTGATTACCGGTATAAAATCCAAACTGTTTACTCTTGCTGATGATGTCGAGATTTTTCCTGGACACGGGCCTTCCACCACCATCGGATTTGAAAAGAAGCACAATCCTTTTATATAATAATAGAACACACAAAGGTCGTAAACCATGAAATCGGATAGTTTTAAGAACCGCCATATCGGAATCTCTGAATCCGATAAAGAACAAATGTTAAAAGTGTTGGGATTCAACACAATGGACGAATTTATAAGTTGTGTTATCCCTGAAAACATCCGGCATAATGCCCTTGCCGGATTACCTCCCGCTATGAGTGAACGTGAATATGCCGAACATATCCACGAGATTATTGAAAAAAACAAACTGTTTACAACCTATATCGGACAAGGATGGTACGATACCATTACTCCTGCGCCTATCGTTCGCAATGTTCTTGAAAATCCGGTATGGTATACCTCTTATACTCCATACCAGGCAGAAATCTCACAAGGCCGCTTAGAGGCCCTTATCAATTTCCAGACAGCAATATGCGAGCTTACCGCAATGCCGCTGGCGAACTGTTCTTTGTTGGACGATGCTACGGCCGCCGCAGAGGCCATGACCATGATGTATAACCTGCGCAGCAAAGAGCAGATAAAAAACGGAGCAACTACCCTATTTGTCGATAAGAAAATATTTCCCCAAATTTTAGCCGTTATCCATACACGAGGAATACCGCAAGGTATTCAGATTGAAGTGGGCGATTACCGGGAATTTTCTTTCTCTGATGCGGTTTTTGGTTGTATCGTGCAATATCCCAACGCAGAAGGGTCGCCTGAAAATTACAGGGAATTTATAGAAAAAGCACATAACAATGGAGTCAAAACCGCAGTTGTTGCTGATATTCTCAGTTTAGCCATACTGACCCCTCCGGGAGAATGGGGCGCAGACATTGTATTGGGAAGCACCCAACGGTTAGGTACTCCCATGTATTACGGAGGCCCTTCTGCGGCCTATTTCGCCACGCGGGATGAGTTTAAACGGAATATGCCTGGACGAATTATTGGGTATTCAAAAGATCGGTACGGGAAAACGGCTTTGAGAATGGCGTTACAGACCCGAGAACAACACATCAAACGGGAAAAGGCCACTTCAAATATCTGTACGGCACAAGCCTTATTGGCCTCCATGGTCAGTTTTTACACCATATACCACGGCGAAGAGGGCCTGAAAGAGATTGCATGGCGTATCCACCGGTTCGCCACTTACACGGCTTCCTGTCTAAAAACGTGGAAATATTCAATCGAAAACCATTTCTGGTTCGACACGCTGCGTATAAAGTTACCGGATACCGTAACAACCGATAAATTGAGATCTATCGCTTTAAGCAAGAATGTCAATCTGGGATATATCGGCGATGAAGTGTCCGTAAGTTTAGACGAAACAACGACATTGGAAGATGTAAACATACTGTTGTCTATCTTTGCAGAGGCAGCAACCCAAATTTATCATCCAGTTGAAAACATTCCGGAAGAACAACATATCGACAAAGAGCTGATCCGAGAGTCCTGCTTCATGCAACAATCCGTATTTAAAAAATACCGGACAGAAACCGAGTTGATGCGTTATATCAAACGGTTGGAGCGTAAAGATATCTCTTTGGCTCACTCCATGATCTCTTTGGGTTCATGCACCATGAAATTGAATGCAGCCTCCGAGATGATGCCCGTCAGCCAAATCAAGCTAACCAATATCCATCCCATGGCTCCTGCTGAACAAACAGAAGGATACCGAATAATTATACAAGAGTTAAATCGTTATTTAAGTATGATAACCGGGTTTGCCGGTTGCTCTTTACAACCGAACTCGGGTGCAGCCGGCGAATATACGGGATTGCGATGTATCCGCAGTTACTTGGAAAGCATTGGAGAAGTATCCCGCGACGTTGTTTTGATTCCGGCGTCGGCTCACGGAACCAATCCAGCCAGTGCTCACCAGGCAGGATTCAACGTGGTGGTGATAAATTGTGACACGAACGGGAATGTAGATATGGCCGATTTGCAGTTAAAAGCAGAATCCTATAAAGACCGTCTGGCTGCCTGTATGATTACCTATCCATCTACTCACGGAATTTTTGAAACCGAAATAGCAGAAATTTGTCAGATTATACACCAAAATGGAGGGCAATTGTATATGGATGGTGCCAACATGAATGCGCAAGTAGGATTGACCTGTCCAGGATTTATCGGGGCAGATGTCTGTCATCTGAATCTGCATAAGACCTTTGCAATGCCCCATGGCGGTGGTGGACCGGGAGTTGGCCCAATCTGCGTAGCTCCCCATCTGGTACCGTTCTTGCCGCAACATCCTCTCGTAAATGGAGAAACGCTTGATACCGTTTCTGCCGCACCATTCGGGAATATTGGTATGGCAGTCATCACTTACGGATATATCCGTATGATGGGTGCAGACGGGTTAAAAGAGGCTACCGAAGCAGCCATCTTAAATGCCAACTACCTGGCATCCCGTCTATCGGACACATACAAAGTCTTATATCGAGGGAATAGCGGATTTGTAGGGCATGAACTGATACTGGATTGCCATCCCATCAAGGAGATGTGTAACATAACGGAAACAGATATAGCCAAACGCCTTATGGATTACGGATTTCATGCGCCTACCCTATCGTTTCCTGTACACGAAACGTTGATGATAGAGCCGACTGAAAGTGAAAGTTTGTATGAACTGGATCGATTTATTGAAACACTCCATTCCATTTATCAGGAGATTGAAAAGATTGCTTCGGGAGAATCAGACTCAAAAGATAATGTCCTGATCAACTCTCCCCATCCGGAATACGAAATTGCGGCTGATGAATGGCCCCATTCATATTCCAGAAAATCGGCTGCATATCCGCTAAAATGGATTGAAGAGAATAAATTCTGGATCAATGTGGCTCGTATAGATAATGCCTTTGGAGACAGGAACTTGATAGCAAGGGTTCAAGCATAGAGTTAAAACGACGGATTTATAATATTGAGTACGTTTGTTTTCTGTTGTCTTGCAAAATTGTTTTTAGAGAGGGCCAAATTAAAAATATCAAAGAGAAAATAGAAACTCATCCTCTCCTCCATTTATCTGAGGAAAGATCTATTTACTGCTATCTATGAACTGTTCAGATTATTGAGAATATTCTATCAAAATAAAGAAGTTATCGATAATTTTTCGATAACTTCTTTATTCTTCTGTATGGAGCCAATGAATAATACAATCTATCTTTTCATCCATTGGCATCTGTACATCCAGCCAGTTTATTTTCAGACCTCGTCGTTCCATTCCTCGGAACCAGGTCATTTGTCGTTTGGCAAATTGATGAATAGCTATTTCCAAAGAGGTGATCATGGTATCATACGACATTTTACCGATAACATATTCTGTTACATATTTGTATTCTAACCCATAGTAAATCAGATCTTCCGGAAGGACACCTGAGGAGAGAATTTTTCGCACCTCGTCTATCATCCCTTCGTCAATACGTTTCTTCAATCTTTCCGAAATTTTTGTACGACGCAAATCACGATCGATAGATACCCCCACAATCAAACTCTTAATGGGAGAACTCTCTATCTTCTCTACGGGAAAATGACGGCTGTACTCAGCAATCTCTATGGCCCGTATGGCTCGTTGAGCCGTATCGATATCGGTTGTATTATGCAATGTTTTATAACTTCGCAGCAAGGTTTCCAGTTCTTGTAAAGATTTATGCTGTAATGAAGCTCGTAATTCCTTATTTTCTGGAACATCAACCAATTTGTATCCTTTCAGTACAGACTCGATATACAATCCGCTACCTCCACATAATATGGGAATCATGCTTCGAGACCTTATATCTTCATAACACTGTTTAAAATCTTTTTGATACTCAAACAGGTTATATTTATATCCAGCATCTCGGATATCGATCAAATGATAAGGTATGTGTACTCCATTTATGTAATATTCAGATAAATCCTTACCCGTACCTATATCCATTCCCCGATAAAACTGCCGAGAATCAGCACTGATGATTTCCGAGTGAAGGCGGTACGCTAATGCCACAGCCAACGATGTTTTACCGGAAGCCGTAGGACCTAAAATGGTGATTAAATCTATCATTTACATTTAATTATTATATACAGGAAGTACGACCTTTTCCAAGAAATCCAATTCATCAACTAAACAGCTACTAAATTTTTTTGTAAAGAGAGCATTTTTTATATCAGGGATTGTCCACAATTCTCCTCCCTCAATGGTTGTATTTCTGAAAACATCAACGGTATCCAAAAGTGCCAGGAATAGAAAAACAAGTCGTTTCCTTTCTGGCCAAATAAAAGGGCCATCCAATAAATCTCGCAGTTCTAATTTTCTCCCTATTATTTCTTGAATCAACCGATTAGCCCCCACCTTAGGACTTTCTTCATAGAAAATATCTCCAGTGAAAGGATGGTCTAACAAATTTTCCCCATATAAAGAAGAGGAATCATTATTGAGAATAAGATATATTTTATCTTTTATCTCTACAACAACCCTTACATGAGGGTATAAATACGGAATATCATTATCTAAAAAGCTGTCGTCCTGCTTTGTTTGATCTAAAATGTATTTTTTTTTATCCATGGTCAATAATCTTCTTCTTTTTTGAAGATATTTTTTAATATATCACCCTTGTATAAAAACACTAAAAATCATATATGTTTTTCTGCATAATACGACGATCGTACCAAAGGGCCGCTCTCAACATATTGAAAGCCTCGTTTTATAGCCTCTTCCTTATAATGAGCAAACATCTCCAAAGATACGTATTGGTGTACAGGATAGTGATTTCGCGTTGGTTGCAGGTATTGCCCCATTGTTAATACCGCACAACCGGCAGCGCGTAAATCATCCATCGTATCCAGCACTTCGTTCATCTTCTCTCCTAAACCCAACATGAGTCCTGATTTTGTTTTAATACCTCTTTGGGATATTTCATATAATACAGACAGGCTTTTGTCATAATTCGCTGCACTCCTCACGACGGGGGTTAATCTCCGGACCGTTTCGATGTTGTGTGAAATCACATTTGGTGAGGCATCTACAATTTTTTCGATCAATGCAACTTTTCCTTGAAAATCGGGGATTAACACCTCTATCGTAACGTCAGGATTTAATTCTTTTATTTTATGAATCGTAGTACACCAATGTCCTGCGCCCAAATCAGGCAAATCATCCCGGTCAACCGATGTTATGACAACGTGACGAAGGTGCATCAATTTGATGGATTCTGCAACTTTTCCGGGTTCATTCACATCTAATGGTTTCGGTTTTCCCGACAGGGTATTACAAAATTTACACGAGCGGGTACAAATTTCTCCTCCAATCATAAATGTAGCTGTCCCTCTGTTCCAACATTCGCAACGATTGGGACATTTTCCGCTAATGCAAATGGTGTTCAGATGCCTTTCCGTGATGATTTTCTCTGTTTGAGCAAATTCTTCTGTATTTGCCAAACGAATTTTTAGCCATTCCGGTTTTTTTAAATAGGGTGATGCCATCTAATTTTTCAAGTTCCTGTCTAAAAAATCTACCACTTTCGTATATAAATGGAGCCGGGTATTACAGCCGTATATGCTATGGTCTCGGTTTGTATAAAATTGCATATCGAATTGTTTGTTTGCCTGTACCAGGGCTTCGCTGAATTGCAAAGAGTTTTGGAAATGAACATTATCATCTGCCGTTCCTGATACAAGCAACAACCGACCATCCAGTTGTGCAGCGTGCACCAACGGAGAAGTTTTTTCATACCCCTCGAAATTCTCTTGCGGGGTACGCATATAACGTTCTGTATAGATGGTATCATAAAATTTCCAGTCTGTAACAGGCGCAATGGCAACACCGGCTTTATATACGCCTTTGCTGGAAGTCATGGCCATAAGTGTCATGTATCCACCGAAACTCCACCCCCAAATAGCGATATTCTGGGAATCCACATAATTCAGGCTACCCATATATTGTGCTGCGGCAATCTGATCCTGTGCCTCCAAAACCCCCATCTGCATATAAATACATTTGGAGAATTTTTCACTACGGCCACCTGTCCCTCTGCCATCTACGCAGGCAACTACGTATCCGTTTGCGGTCAAATATTGTTCCCAGCCGAACTCCCACTGATCCAGGACGGATTGAGACCCTGGCCCGCTATATTGGGTCATCAATACCGGATATTTTTTGTTTGCATCAAAATTGACCGGTTTCATCACCCAACCGTTCAGCTCCGTTCCATCGGGTGTCTGGAAAGTAAAAAATTCTTTTTTAGCATAATTGATTTTACTCAACTCATTTTGCAACCGGGTATTGTCTTCAAGTGTTCTCAGGACTTTTGCCTGTTGATTATGTACGGTTATCAAAAGAGGGGTTTCACTATTGCTGAACTGATTGACATAATATTTGCAACCATTACTGAAAGAGGCGTGGTTAGTCCCTTTTTTGTCGGAAAGTTTTGTCTTCTTCCCTTTGGCATCTACTTTGTAAACCGTTCGGTATATAGGACCTTCTTCGGTTGATTGATAATAAAAACTTTTTGTTTTGTCGTCATATCCCAGATATGCCGTAACATTCCACTCGCCTTGTGTTATAGGCTTTATTAATTCTCCGGTTAAGGAATATTGGTATAAATGGCGATAGCCTTCACGTTCGCTGGCAAAGACAAAGAAATCGGGGTAGAACGTAATATAATCCATGTTATCGGGATCAATCCAATAGGGACTTTCATCCTGTACCAACAGTTTACTAACCCCGGTACGGGCATTGGCTACAAACATCTTGAAAAGATTTTGATGCCGATTCAGCGTCATAACCATTAACTGATCGGCAGCTTTCGCGTATCGAATACGCGGGATATAACCGTCATCATCCAACGGGACATCCATCTTTTTAGTAGCTTTTGAACTGACGACATAGGTATGTACACTGACCTTGGCGTTTTTTTCTCCGGCAACAGGATATTTATATTTGAACGCTCCCGGATACAATTCGTATTCCTGCAAGCCCGGGCACATTCCTTCATACTTTTGGATGGAATATTCAGGCACTTCCGTTTCATCGTATTTTACAAAGGAGAGACATTCACTGTCGGAAGACCATGCCAAAGAGTTTACACAAGCAAACTCTTCTTCATATACCCAATCAGGGATACCGTTTAATATTTTGTTTTTTGCACCATCCGTCGTTATGGCCGATTCTGTATTGTAGTCCAATTTCTTCAAATAGATGTTATTATCGCGAACGAAAGCGACCATCCGTCCATCCGGAGAGAACGTTGCCACTTGTTGTTTCCCCCCTTCCGAAAGAGGTTTTACCAGATTCCGTTTTATTTCAAAGGTATAATAATTGGCTTTGAACGATCTTCTGTAAATCCCTTCCCGATCGGTATA
>DVNA01000059.1 GCA_018714665.1 Candidatus Gallibacteroides avistercoris
TTTTTTTAAGTTTGTTCTGAAATTAAATCAAAAGAATTCTACCATTATGAAAAACCTCAAATTACTACCTTTATTTCTGTTGATATGCGCACTCTCGTTTGCTTGTTGCGAAACAGACAAACAACCCCAAAAAGTACTTCGCCACGTCGTTCTGTTCGGATTCGACTCTACCGTAACGGCCAACCAGGTGAAAGAAATCGAAGAGGCTTTTCAAGCACTTCCCCAACAAATAGAGGAGATAAAAGGATATGAATGGGGAACGGATTGCAGCCCCGAAGGGTTGCAGAAAGGATTGACTCATTGCTTCTTGGTAACGTTTCATTCCGAAAAAGACCGCGATGCCTATCTGATACATCCCGCACACCAGGCGTTCGGAAAACTGATAAACGGTAAACTGTCGGCCATTACCGTGGTAGATTATTGGACAAAATGAAAAACATTAACAAACATAGCAAATGAATAGAAGAAATTTCTTACAAAAATCGGCCTTGACGGCCGCCGGGCTCTCCCTAGCTCCGTTGTTCGGAAAATCGTTCGCTTCGGTTTACGGAGCAAGTGCTCCCAGCAACAAGGTCAAGGTTGCCCTGATCGGTTGCCGAAGCATGGGTTGGAGCGACTTGAACACGTTCTTAGGGTTTCCCGAGGTAGAGTGTGTAGCTCTCTGCGACGTCGATGATAAATGGCTCAACACCCGGGCCAAGGACGTTCAGAAAAAAAGCGGGAAAGCGGTACCCAACCTCTACAAGGATTGGCGACGGGTAATCGAGAATCCCGATGTGGACGTCGTTATCGTGGGCACTCCCGACCATTGGCACTGTCTGCCCACCATACACGCCTGCGAAGCAGGCAAAGATGTCTATGTGGAAAAACCGTTGGCCAACACCATCGAAGAGTGCGACCTCATGGTACGGGCCGCCCGCAAATACAACCGAATTGTTCAGGTAGGACAATGGCAACGCAGCGACCCACACTGGGACGAGGCGGCAAACTATCTTAAAGCCGGCAATATCGGACGCATCCGTACCGTAAAAGTGTGGGCCTATCAAGACGGTAAACCCACCCTTCCCGTGAAACCGGATACCAATCCGCCTGCCGGCGTTGATTACGATATGTGGTTGGGGCCCGCTCCCAAACGGCCATTCAACGAATACCGGTTCCACTACAATTTCCGATTTTTCTGGGATTACGCCGGAGGTTTGATGTCCGACTGGGGAGTACACCTGCTCGATTATGCCCTCGAAGGGATGAACGCCGAACTGCCTACCCGGGTATTCGGCAGCGGAGGAAAATTCGCCTATCCCACCGATGCCATGGAGACGCCCGACACCTTGATGGCAACGTATGCATACGACGGATTCAACATCATCTGGGACCATGCCTGCGGTATCAACCACGGATTGTATAACCGACGCGAAGGACTGGCGTTTTTCGGTGAAAACGGTACCATGGTGCTTGACCGCGCAGGCTGGGAAGTTATTCCCGTAGTAGCTGGGAAAAACCACCGGATGGAAGCCGTACCGTTTAAGAAAGGTGAAGGGAAAGGGCTTAAAAACCACGTGGCCAATATGCTGGATTGCATCAAAACGCGGAAACTGCCCAACGCCGACATTGCCATCGGAGCCAGAGTAGCCAAGATGTCACACCTGGCTAACATCTCGTGCCGCTTGCAACGGGAAGTAATTTGGGACGATGCCAAAAGCCGATTTGTAGGAGACAAAGAGGCAAACCAATTAGCTAAGGCCCATTACAGAAGCCCGTGGAAATTACCGAAAGTTTAACTACAAAACTTCATAACACAATGAAACACCTTTATTCTCTGGTCGTATTTCTACTGATCTCGACCGTCTGTTTACAAGCCCAAGACTGGCCCAACCTGAACCGTTTTAAAGACGAAAACGCCAAACTGCCCGCTCCGGGAAAGAAAGAAAACCGGGTGGTATTCATGGGAAACTCCATTACCGAAGGGTGGATCAACCTGCGCCCTGAATTCTTTTCACAAAACCCGTATGTCAACCGAGGTATCAGCGGACAGACAACCCCCCAAATGCTGCTTCGTTTTCACCAGGATGTCATCGACCTGCAACCCAAAGCTGTGGTTATTTTAGCCGGAACGAACGACATTGCCGGCAATACGGGCCCCTCGACCCTGAAAATGATAGAGGACAATATTGCTGCCATGACCGAGATAGCACAGGCTCACAAAATAAAAGTAATATTGATTTCCGTACTGCCCGTATATGAATACGGATGGGCAAAACAGGTTAAACCGGTGGAAAAAATCGCTGAGTTGAACAAATGGATTGAACAATTCGCCAAAGAAAACAAAGCGGAATATGTGGATTGTTACACGCCGATGCTCGACAGCCGCAAGGGAATGAAAGCGGAATACTCCAACGACGGGGTTCATCCCACCGCCGAAGGATACAAGGTAATGGAACCGCTGGTTGTAAAAGCTATCAACAAGGCCTTAAAGAAAAGATAAAGCCTTAAAAAGAGGTCAAGAAACCGGCAACAGTTTTAAATATAAAAAGGGGGTACGACAAGAGAAGCAATTATCCTATTCTCGGCCAAACAGAGCCTATTCGCCCTCATGTCTTACACCTCCTTTTTATCTATTTCTATCCGGTTTTTATCAATAAATCGGACGATTGTTTATACGTGAAACCTTGGCCCGATTGTGGGCGATTCAAAACAAAAATATGGCAACGAAACACCACCATCACGAGCACAGCCACCAGATAACCTCCCTCGACAAAGTATTTATTTTCGGGATTATCTTGAACCTGCTTTTTGTAGCCGCCGAAACCGGCGTAGGAATTCTTTACAACTCCTTAGGCCTATTGTCAGACGCCGGCCATAATCTAAGCGACGTATTCAGCCTCTTGCTCGCCCTGTTGGCCTTCCGGTTGACAAAGGTACGGGGAAACGCCCGCTATACGTACGGATACAAGAAAAGTACCATATTGGTATCGCTGTTGAACGCCATCATTTTATTAATAGCTGTCGGAGCAATCGTCATAGAGAGTATCCACAAGTTACAACATCCCTCCCCGGTAAACGGCATAGCGGTTTCGTGGACCGCCGGCGCAGGTATCATCGTCAACGGACTTACGGCCTGGATGTTGATGAAAAGACAAAAAAACGACCTGAACGTCAGAGGAGCCTACCTGCATATGGCAGCAGATACGCTGGTATCGGTTGGAGTAGTCATCTCTGGTATTGTCATCTCCTTCACCGGATACTCGATCATAGACCCCATCATCAGTTTAGCCATTGCCGCAATTATACTGATATCGACTTGGAGCCTGCTCTCGGGCAGTATCCGGCTATCGTTAGACGGCGTACCCGAAAACATAGACCTTAAAAAAATTCAACAAATTTTATCGGAAAACCAATATGTCGAAGGTTGCCATCACCTACACGTATGGGCTATCAGTACTACCGAGAATGCATTGACAGCACACCTCATTCTGTCGGATATTTTACAGTTGGAGTCTGTAAAACAAGAGCTAAAAGAGCGACTAAAAGAAGCGGGAATCGTGCATGCTACATTAGAATTTGAGTTGAAATCGGGCCATTGTTGCGATACAGGCTGTAACAGCCAGGTATAAAAGTTTCTAAACCCCTCTCTCAAACAACGGGTGGATTTCCTGTCAAACCCTTCGGTACCCAACATATCCGGATTTTCTCAACGGCAGATCAACCGCCCCGCAGACTTTCCGACTCCAAGGCCGTAAACAGCTGTTGTAACCAGCCCAAAAACAAAGACAACAAACGGACACTTAGAAACGTTATACTCCATATAAGCGTTTATTATTTCCGTTACAATAGCTCAAAAAGAAAATGAAAATTGTTTTTTTCGGTACACAGCCTTACGACAAGGAGTCGTTCAACCGCATCAACCAAAAATTCGGGTTAGAAATCTTTTATCACCGTAGTCACCTGAACAATCGGAACGTTTCGTTGGCAGAGGGTGCCGACATCGTCTGTATCTTTGTAAACGATACGGCCGATGCCCACACCATCGGCAAATTGTCCGAGATCGGAGTCAAACTGATTGCGTTGCGATGTTCGGGGTTCAACAACATCGATTTAAACGCTGCCGCCCGATACGGGATTCCCGTTGTCCGGGTACCGGCGTATTCGCCCCATGCCGTTGCAGAATATGCCGTCGCCTTGATCTTATCACTCAACCGGAAGATACACCGGGCCTATTGGCGTACCCGCGATGGGAACTTCTCTTTACAAGGGCTTTTGGGGTTCGACCTGTTCGGAAGATCGGCCGGAATTATCGGAACGGGGAAAATAGCCAAGGTACTGATACACATATTAAAGGGGTTCGGCATGAAACTTCTTGCCTACGACCCGTATCCCGACTACGCTTTCGCCCGGGAAGAGGGGATGGAATATGTATCGCTCGAAGAGCTCTACCGACACTCCGACATCATCTCGTTGCACTGCCCCCTGACCGAAGATACCCGTTACATTATCAATACCGATAGTATCCGACAGATGAAACCGGGCGTGATGATCATCAACACCGGACGCGGACAACTTATCCACACCGAATCGTTGATAGAGGGATTGAAAAACAAACAGATCGGATCGGCCGGATTAGACGTTTACGAGGAAGAAGCAGACTATTTCTACGAAGACACCTCCGACAGAATTATGAACGACGATCTGCTTGCCCGACTATTATCGTTCAACAACGTAATCGTTACCTCGCACCAGGCGTTTTTCACTCGGGAAGCGTTAGACAATATCGCCCGTACCACGTTACAGAACATACGGGACTTTATCGACCAGAAAACGCTGGTAAACGAAGTCAAACTCGACAACGCTCAATAACGAAGAGGTAGAAACTCATACAGGAAGTTTCCATCCTCTTCATTCGCCATAACCGGTTTCTCAAACCGGTAGCAACAGGCAGGAGATTCTGCATCTTTCTGATGCAGAATCTCCTGCCTGAATGCCCCAAGAAATATTTACTTCTAATTTCAAGGGACGCATACATTTTGTTTTAGACACCATTTATGGGAAAGACAATCAACGACACATTGTTATATAGAAATTAATACCGATTTATCCTTTTCACGACATCACCCATATTATCTATTATTTCCAATACTTACGAAACAGGTCGAGCACAACAGACGGATCCTCTATCATTGCCTGGCTATTTTGGGTATCCCCCACAAAGTCGAGGTAGGCTTTGACAAATTCGGGTTGGGCATCTTTCATATGGTGTTCTATAAGACCGGTAAGCGTCGTTGCGCTTTTGCCGCTCCCTTTTATGATGGGTAACACAATGTCCGCATCCCGTACGACAAGGCCGTACATCACGACATCAACCGGTACGTTGTATCGATTGATCCCATCGGGTTGATTCCACCAACATATTGCTGCATCCCCGCCATCGGTCTCGATACAGACCAAATGTCTCCGCAAGGCTTTCTTATCGGAAAATGACTTATGATATACCTCATGAGATTCCCAGCGGTATTGTGGATCACTTTTAGAAAACACTACGGAAACAACTTCATCTGCCGTGTACCATACTTGTTCTTTCTTGCGGCTTTCCCGAGTAGGGACAATAGAGAATTTGTAATTGGGTGTTTTTCTCATATAGTTCCGATTCCATCCGGAGTAAAGATAACCGCTCACAGATTCGCCCGTTTTCAAGGTTATCTCAACAAAGTCTTCTTCTGATACCTTCTTGGCTTCCACGGCAAACGTACCTATCATAAGGCACAATAAAAGCAAAATTGTTGTCTTTTTCATAGTTCTCATAAATTTTAGAACAAAGTTATCCAAAATGTCGTACTATTCATCTGTACCTCTTTTTTTGTATTATAAAAAAGGTATTTTTTCTGTTTTTCAAAAAGCGATATCGAGAAGTTCTATATCCTCGATGTATGGGTAGAAGACAAGAGAGTTTTTTCATCGGCAAGCTTTCACTCCCCGTATCACGGCAGAGGTAAAGCCGGCCTGCTCCATCTCGTTCAATCCCTTGATGGTGATTCCACCGGGAGTGGTAACCTTGTCTATCTCGGCCTCGGGATGGGTATTGCCCTGCAAGAGCAACTCGGCCGCACCTTTGACCGTCTGTGCCACAATCTCCTGTGCCTGATACGGATACAGGCCCATCTCAACCCCGGCCTCCATCGCTGCCCGAATATAACGCAGGGCAAACGCCGTACCACAGGAACCGAGAGCGGTACACGCAGTCATCAACCGTTCAGGCACCAACAACGACTTTCCCATCTCGTTGAAAAGGGAAAGCACCAGCTCTTCCTGTGCCGCATCGGCATTATACGAGGCCACCACCGTCATGCTTTGACCCAATGCAATGGCAGTGTTGGGGATAACCCGAAACAGTGTCGAACCGACTCCCAGCAGCTCGGAAAGGTGCTCAAACGAAACTCCTGCCACAACCGATACATAAATTTGACCGGAAGGGTTCAACCGGGGGGTAACCTCAGTTACCACCCGGTCCAGCAGCCACGGCTTTACAGCAAAGATAACCATATCAGCACCCGTTACTACTTCGAGGTTATTGGTAGATACTTTAATCCGGCTGTCGAAAGCGGTCAGTTTAGCCAATGTGGCTTCTGTTGCTGCAGAAACTGCAATATCTTCTGCCCGTACCAACGAGCCTTTCGTCAATCCGCGGGCGATGGCTCCACCCATATTCCCGCCTCCTATTATCGCTATTTTCATCTTCATAATCTCTTTTTAAAGTTATTCCATAATTCATTCCAAACGGTTCTCCGAAGTTATCCGACAAACATATGATACCGACAGGGCGCATCCGTATGGAAGCTAACGTTGTACAAATGTAAGATTTTCATTTCTTTTCTACACACAATCCACCTCAATAATATCTAAACGACGCCTCAAACCGCCTATTTTCGTCATTTCTGAATAAGATCCAGCAAAAAGGAACCGCCACCAATTCCAACAGGCTTCCATAATTATAGAACAAGTTATAACGGCATCTCCTCTTTTTGCTATATTTGGATAATATAGGATTCGGCTCGGCATAGTCAAACCTGAAAACTTCGTTTTCGTTTGTCTCTGCGCTCGCCTTTGCCTATATTTGTATAAATACAAATTCAATATGAAAACACACCCTGTACTACTAACCCTGCTTGTTTGGATGCTTGGCTGGATGGGCACGGCATCTTTTGCTCAACAACCGACTGCCCCCTTGCGATTAGCGGTAGCTGGCGTGGCACATGGCCACCTGAACGACGTTATCTCACGCATGAACCGGGGAGATTTTACCGTGGTAGGCGTATATGAAAAGAACGACCAACTGCGCGAAAAAAACGGATTAAGCCGGCGGCTGGATGCTTCGCTGTTTTATGCCGATTTAGAGACCATGCTCGACCAGACCAAACCGGAAGCAGTAGTTGCTTACGGTTCCATCTTCGACCATTTGGAGGTGGTAGAGGCGTGTGCTCCCCGAGGCATACACGTCATGGTAGAGAAACCGTTGGCCGTCAACCTGAAACACGCTAAACGGATGGCTCAACTGGCCCGAAAACACAACATCTTGTTGTTAACAAATTACGAAACCAGCTGGTACTCATCCAATCACGAGGCTTTCCGGCTTATCCACGAAGAGGGGGCTATCGGCAACATTACCCGGATGCTGGTTTACGACGGGCATCAGGGGCCATTTGAAATAGGATGCGGCAAAGAGTTTACCGACTGGCTGACCGATCCGGTGCAGAACGGTGGAGGTGCCATCATCGACTTCGGGTGCTACGGAGCCAACCTGGCCACCTGGATGCTCAACGGAGCGCGGCCCGTAAGTGTATATGCCGTAACCAACCACCAGAAACCCGGCAAATACCCCAACGTGGACGACGATGCCACCATCGTGGTACAATATCCGAATGTTACCGTACAAATCATGCCGTCGTGGAACTGGCCGATGAACCGAAAAGATATGCACATATACGGTTCACAGGGATATATCTACCAAAGCACCTCCTCCCGTATGACGCTTTTCCGGGACGGGAAAGAACAACCGGTAAAACCGGCTACCCTAAAAGCTCCCTACAACGACTCTTTCTACTACCTGAAAGCGGCTGTCCGGGGAGAGATAACGGTAAAGCCGACCGATTTAGCCTCACTCGAAAACAACCTGATTGTGGTAGAAATATTGGATGCGGCCGTAAAAAGTGCCAAAAAAGGGAAACCGATTTTCTTGAAATAGAGACCCTCCTCCTAACAAGTTTCTTCAAACCTCAGTTATAACAGAAAAGCCGCCTTAGAAGGGCGGCTTTTCTGTTAGGTGAAAATAAAAATTCTATTTCAGGGCTTTTTCAAAGCGTTCGAGGAACTTGTCTGCATCGGCTTTTGTCAGTACCAACGGAGGCAACAGACGGATAACATTGGTACCGGCGGCACCTGTAAATACCTTGTAATCGAACAGCAGCCGCTGACGAAGCTCTTTTACCGGTTCTTCAAACTCCATACCAATCATTAATCCTTGCCCACGCAAGTCCTTGATCTGTTTGAAGTTCTTCAACTCTTTCAGCAGGTATGAGCCGACGGTTGCGGCATTTTCCACCAGGTTTTCTTTTTCCATAATATCGAGTACGGCTGTTGCGGCGGTACATCCCAGGTGATTTCCACCGAAGGTGGTACCCAACATCCCGTAAACGGGTTTGAACGCAGGGCTGATCAAGACCCCACCAATCGGGAATCCGTTACCCATACCTTTGGCCATGGTAATCAAATCGGGACGGATACCGGCATATTGATGTGCAAAGAACTTTCCGCTACGGCCATAACCGGACTGTACTTCATCCAAAATCAGCACAACGCCGTTCTGCTTGCATAACGCAC
>DVNA01000060.1 GCA_018714665.1 Candidatus Gallibacteroides avistercoris
CACGTCGGGTTCCGTCTAAAAAATACCCTTCATTGAAACGGTTCACCTGACGCTGTAAATCAATGGCGTGTTCGTGCCCATCGGCCGTCGGGATAAAACAGGATTCGTGTTTGGCCTTGTCTCCCCGTAAAATAAAAATATCGTATATCCCCAAGAAACTGAGGTCTATCAATACATATTCGGTTTCGCTTTTGGTAAAACCGCTACATATTACATGCGGTACGGCCGGAATCTGATATTTGTTTTGGATGGCCGCTGCAATAGCTACCGTACCGGGACGCCTCCGTTCGGAAATGCGTTTGTACAATCCGTCGTCGGTATCGCGGTATACAATTTCGCTGCGATGTGTGGTGATGTTTATGTATTTGGGATCAAATTCCCGTAAAAGATCTATCGTATGAAACACCTTCTCGATGCTGTTTCCCTTCAATGGCGGTAAAACTTCAAACGAGAAAGCGGTCTCTTTATTGCTCTGGATAAGTTCGGTAACTTTCATTTGATTTGATTCGTTGTCAAAATTCACCTACAAATGTACTATTTTTTACAGATTATCGATAATGTGAAACGCTTAATTCTGTTCAAATGCAGAAGGATTTTCTTATTTCTCGAAACAAGAAGTTGCCTTGTCTATGTAATAACACATTATCCAACAAATACTTACAAAAATACAGCTAATAATATAACATTTATTGTTTTTTTTTGACATTTTTATAATACAAAGGAATAAAATAATTTATACATTTGCAGTGTGTTTTTCATGGTATTAGATTAAAGGTTAATGAAGATTGGTTGTCGTGACGACAACCTTTTTTTCGTTTAAGGAGGGGGGGGAGAGAGAACAAGGAAATTGAGAAATTAACTGCCACCCCTTTTATTTTTTGTTACGCCCATATAGTCCCGATATCGATTCTATAACCGACGAATCACTTTCCCGGTAGCCGTTTCGGTAAAACGAGGTAGAAAAATTATTTCCCGCGGCATTTCGTATTTGCCCAATACTCGTTGCATTTTCTCTCTCAACAAGGCAATCTGTTCCGACGTCCAACTCTCCGACTCTATCACCAATATGCTTTTCTGACCCAAAAGCGTATCCGGCAAACCGGCGATAAAGAACCGTTCCCGAATAAGTCCGGAGAGCTTTTGTTCGATTGTTTCGGGAAACAACTTGATACCTCCCGAATTGATAACATGGTCAAAACGTCCTTTCCAGACAAATCGAGTTTCTGTTTCGAGCCGAACAACATCGTTCGTAACCAACGGCTCTTGACAAAGATGGGGTGCATGAATCACCAGACAATCCCTGAGGTCTGTCGAAAAACGAACTCCCGGTACTGCCTCGTATGCGGGGTTCTTTTCCCAACCGTTTACCGCCCGCAACGCTATGTGCGAAACGGTCTCGGTCATTCCGTAAGTTGCATAACACCGTACAGACAAACGTTGCGTCTCCGCCTCCAATTCCGGAGAAAGGGCTCCTCCCCCGATAATCAGGCAACGGACATGATTGTCAAGCCATCGCTTCCCTTGGGGCTGTTCGCAAATCTTTTGAAGCTGCATCGGTACCATGGCGGCAAAATCAAAAACAACAGAAGTTTCAAAAACAGGCAAAGAGACCGGTTTTATGGGATAGATGTCGAAACCGGCCTGCATGGCCCTTACCAACATCATCTTACCGGCAATATATCCGGCCGATAGACAAAGTAACGCCGTACAGTTTTCGTTCAACCCGAAATAGCGGTTCGTAAGCCCGGCAGAGGCCCACATCCTCGACCTGTCCAACCGTATCTTTTTAGGTGTTCCCGTCGAACCGGAGGTTTGTGCATACAGGTATGGCTCGGGAGACAACCACTCTTTCAGGAATCGATAAAGCTCTATCTCCCACTCTTCTGTCTGAGAAGAAGAGAGCATATGCATTATTCTCTCCTGTAACGTCTGTTCCGAATAGAAAATGCCATTTATTTTTATACCTTCAAAATATTTCATACCAAGCTAACAAAAGAGGATACATCCCATCTGCCGGAAATGTTCCACCAAAGAGAATCTCTTTGTATGTGCAACGGCGAAGGAATGTTGTTGGTAAACAGCTGTCCCGTACCCAACCCTTGCGGCATGAGATTGGACAAGGTATAACACCATTGGGCAATGGCATTCAACCCAATATTCGATTCGAGCGCCGAAGTAACCCACCACCCGATCTGCCGCTCCCGGGCGAAACGAATCCATTCGCTGCTTCCGGAGAATCCTCCTGCCAAAGCGGGTTTCAGAATGATGTATTGCGGCGCAATACTTTCGAGCAAAGAGCCCTTCTCTTTCGGGTCAAACACCCCGATCAGCTCCTCGTCCAAAGCGATGGGCAGAGGAGTTTTACGGCATAGTTCAGCCATTTGTTCCCACGCTCCCTGGCGAATAGGCTGCTCGATGGAGTGGATTGACAGACGAGAAAGGGCATCCAGTTTAAACAATGCCTCGTCCGGTGAGAAAGCTCCGTTGGCATCTACCCGCAACTCCACCTCCTGCGGCGAGAATTCATTCCGGATAGCCTTTAACAACGACAATTCCGTATCAAAATCTATCGCTCCTATCTTCAACTTGATACACCGGAAACCGTGCGACAACTTTTCGCGAATCTGCTCCATCATAAAGTCTTCCGTCCCCATCCAAATCAATCCATTGATATGGATTCCCCCTTCTCCACGAGTAAAAGCTGATGGATACAATATACGGGAACATCCGCCCTGCCAATCCAAAAGAGCCGACTCCATTCCAAAACGGATAGAGGGCCACTCGCGCAACCGCTCCGGATGAGTGATATAGGCCTCTATATCTCTACAAACATCGGCCAACTTCGTTTCGTAATCGGGACGGTCGTCTGCACTAAGTCCCTTAAACAGGGCTGCTTCGCCCAATCCGAAACGGGAGATGTCCGAATCGTCGTAAATCTTTATGAAATAGGTCTGCTTCTCGGTCAATACCCCGCGCGAAGTTCCCCCCGGTCTTTTAAACCGAAGCAGGAAAGGGATATATGCTGCTTTTAAGGCCATACCTCTTGTTTGAAATGTTACGGGAATTTGGGAAATTGCTGAAAATCTGGATCGCGTTTTTCCAGGAACGCATTCTTCCCCTCCTGGGCCTCCTCCATCAGGTAATACATCAACGTGGCGTCTCCGGCAAACTCCATCAACCCGCGTTGTCCGTCGAGTTCTGCGTTCAATCCGCGCTTGATCATGCGGATAGCCATCGGGCTACGTTTTAAAATCGTTTTGCACCAATCGACCGTTTCATCCTCCAACTGCTCCAACGGCACGACCTTATTGACCATTCCCATCTTTTCGGCCTCAACGGCAGAATACTGGCGACACAGGAACCAAATCTCCCGCGCCTTCTTCTGCCCCACGATACGGGCCAGATACGAAGAGCCGAACCCGGCATCGAAACTCCCCACCTTGGGACCCGTTTGCCCAAAGATGGCATTGTCCGAGGCAATGGTCAAATCGCATACCAAATGCAACACATGGCCTCCACCGATGGCGTAGCCGTTTACCATGGCAATTACCGGTTTGGGGAGAGAGCGTATCGCCTTGTGCAGGTCGAGCACATTCAGACGCGGCACACCGTTCTGGTCGATATAACCGCCTAACCCTTTTACCTTTTGGTCTCCCCCTGAACAAAAAGCCTTATTGCCCGTTCCGGTAAGAACCACTACGCCGATGTCACTCCGTTCACGACAAATCCGCATGGCATCGAGCATCTCCTCATTCGTTTGCGGACGAAACGCGTTATACACCTCCGGACGATTGATCGTTATCTTGGCGATACCTTCAAAACAGTCAAATTTTATATCGGTATATTCTTTCAGGGAAGTCCAATTTCGTTGTTCCATAACTATTTATTTTGTAATGATTTGAAATATGCTTTTAAAACCCGATCGTTCACTTGGCGAGGAGTTTCCACCTCCAACACGGCCGGACGTTCCGTTTCGGCATAGAAACGGGGAAGGGCCTCCTGCAACGATGCTTCGTCGCCCGCCTTGAAATAGGCCAACCGATAAAAATCGGCCAGCCGTTCCACATCTATCTCTTGGGCAGTTTCAAAATATTGCTCGCACTCCTCTACCTCGGAAGGTCCGGCAATAAACCGAAAAATTCCGCCACCACCGTTTTTGATCACAATCACCTTGAAACGCGATGTCAGGTAAGGGTTCCAAAAGGCATGGCTATCGTACATGAAGCTCATGTCGCCGGTAATCAAGATAGTCTGTCCCTCGAAAACAACAGATGCCCCCGCTGCCGTAGAGGAAGAACCGTCTATTCCGCTCGTCCCCCTGTTGCCACGGGTATGCAAAGCCGGACAACCTTTAAAAAGCTGAGCATAACGAACCGTACTGCTGTTACCCACCTGCAAATGGCTACCTTGCGGAATGGAGGGAAGAAGGATACTGAATGCTTTCAGATCGCTCCATTCGGTCGTTTGCAGAAACGCTTCGTGCTTTTGCGCCTGTTGTCCGTCCCGCATCTTCCACCGGGCTGCATAGTCGGACATTACGGGTTCCGACTTCGAAACCAACTGACGGAAAAAGGCCTCGGGAGAGAGATCAATACGTTCTGTCAGGGAACAAAATGTGTCAATCAAAGGCTCGCCCTTTCCTATATACCAATGGTGAACTGGCGGACAGGATCGAATCATCCGCCGGATAATTTTTGAAACAACCGGCCCGCCAAAACTAATCAGCAACTCGGGCATATATTCCGGCAGCTCCTCCTCGGTAAAAGAGGTAATAACCCGGTCTATGGTAGTTATAAAGTTCGGTGATGACAAATTGGAGATGGTCTCGGTCAACACAACAACCTGCGGCAACGAAGAAAATCGCTCCAAAGCCCGCTGCAATTCGGCAGAGGGAGCTGTCAGTCCGGCCAATACCAGAATCTTGGACGAGGAACGGATAATCCTCGTCAACGCTTCAAGAGCATCATCCGACAAATTTTCTACCGGGTTGATAGTACGGACAATACGTTCATTCTTTTCAAGATACGGTTTCAATCCGTATAACGGTTCACGAAAAGGGACATTCAAGTGTACCGGGCCTTTTCTTCCGGAAAGGGCGGTATTAAATGCTTCGTTTACCAAACGATTGGCATACCAGCGGTCGTCAGCACCTTGTACCGAAACGGGCAACTGATATACCCCTTTCACCATCCCTTTCAGGGCCTCCTGCTGCCGGATGGCCTGGCTGTCGTCCTGGTCAATCCATTCCAACGGACGGTCGGCCGAAATAACCACCAATGGGATACGTTGGTAATAGGCTTCTGCCACGGCCGGAGCGTAATTGAGCAATGCCGTACCCGAAGTACAAACCAGTCCGACCGGTTCATTGCTTTGTTGAGCCATTCCCAAGGCAAAAAAAGCGGCACTGCGTTCATCTACCAAAACGAATGTTTCTATTCTTTCGTCACGGGCAAACGCAATACTCAACGGAGCGTTTCTTGATCCGGGCGAAATTACAACCCGTTTCAAGTTGTTTTTTACCGCTATATCAGTAATAATCTGAACAATCTCTTTATCTGAATATAACCGGCTCATTTACTTCTGTTCGTTATGATATCCAACAATCTTTGTGCTTTGAGACACGTCTCATTCCACTCCTCAACCGGATCGGAATCCTGGGTAATTCCTCCTCCAACATAAACAACCGTTTTCGCTGCATCCAACCGGAAACAGCGCAAATTTACGAATAATCGCACCCCTTCGGAAGAAACCGGTCCCAAGTAACCGGCATAGTAACGACGATCGAAAGGTTCCGACTCCAATATAAGCTGTAATGCCTCCTCCTTTGGTAACCCGCAAACGGCCGGGGTGGGATGCAATGCCGATACCACCTCGCTCAACCGGGAAAAGGGCAAAGCTGTTTCCGAAGAAAACGAGGTACAGAGATGCGACACATTTCCCGCCGTACGGGTATATCTCTCCGACTGAATCGCCGTTATCTGTTGATCGGCCAATATCCGCTCCACATACAACCGTACCATCTCCTGCTCTTCTATTTCTTTCTTACCCCAGGTCTTCTTCTCGACCGGCTTGGTACCGGCTAATGCGATTGTTTTAAATCCTTTACCGGGTATATTAGAAAGTAACAGTTCAGGCGATGCTCCCATCCAGGTCTCCTCCCCGGACAAATGAACCAACGAGACAAAGGCATCCGGAAATCTTTCAAGCAACACTTTAAATACGCCGTAATATAACTCCTTATTGCAGGCAGAAGACTCTATCTGTCTGGCATATACCACTTTTCTCAGGTCGGTAGCCTGAATACGAGAAACCAATCTCCCTATCGTTTGCAAATAAGACTCCTTCGGCTCTGCGGTATCTCGACCGATAACAGAGGACGATTCCGGTAAAAACAAGGGAATCATCTCCTCTAATTTTGTCAAGGAGAAATGTTCTGCCGACAAATCCGACAACAATATATCGGCACGGATAAAACGACCGGTACACGTTTCGGTTTTTGCAAAAGGGGTAAAGACAAACCCAGGGAGTTGCTTTTCGTCTGTAAGATCGACAGGGTATTGATGTTTTGATGTCTGAATCCCTATCGTAACTGAACGCTCTCCCGGCAAACGATAAGCAAAAAAAGAGACATTCCGATTCATACACAACCGAATAATCTCTTTCACAGGCAGAACCTGGCGATTTTCTCTCTCCATTCTTTTTCATTTGCTATTACGGCACACAAAAATAGTGAAAATCCGCTCATCGAGTACCCGCCTGTCCATTAAAAATAGTAATCAAAAATAACCCTTTTATAATCTCGACATAAATAAAAATAGCTATCTTTGTTTATAATCAACGAACAGGTAAAATTATGGAAGAGAAAAACAAGATAACAGCTTTCAAACATAAAATAGAAAAGATTATCTCCCGCTTTACGGAAATCTTGCAAGAATCGCCCGTAGAGGTGCTGATCTCATTGATTACATTTATCTATGCCGTCGGGATATACGAAAACATTATTACAGAAAACATCCGTTACGGTTTCCTGATGCCGCTGTTCTTTATCTTTTCATTTATCGTAAACCGGATATTTGTAGCGACAAAACACCGATTGATCTATTACCTATCGTTTTTGCCTTTTTTCCTTTTCTGGAAGATAGATGTTTCTATGTGGGTTGTCTCTATCGGATATGTAGTAGCTCTGGTCATTGCTGTATTGGCCATATTGTCGTTCAAACAGAAAAGAGATAACAAGAAATTTGTTATCAACGCCATACAATATGCGTCGGAAGCTATTTCAAGCCTATTCCTGATGATGACGGCATACGCCTTGATTGCATCCATCTACTTTTCGATCGATTACATTTTCAACATAGCCGAATCGCACGAAGATTTTTGGGCATACACCTCTTTCTCTATATTTATTATCGGCCTTCCGCTTACATTTCTAATGTTGCATCAGGACAACGAGGAGAGTTTGGAAATAGAAGACTCCGGCCTGTTCAACATTCTGTTCAATTACCTCGTCTCTCCGGCTTTATTGATCTATACATCCATATTGTACCTATATTTCGTCAAGATTCTGGTATTGTGGTCTCTGCCCAAAGGCGGTATTGCCTATATGGTATTTGCCTTTATCATTGTTGCCGTAATAGCGAAAGCCTGCCAACCGTTATTGAAGAAACAATCGTATAACTGGTTCTATAACCGTTTCAGCTTTATCTCCTTACCGGCACTGTTGATGTTCTGGATAGGTGTCGGTTACCGGATAAAGCAATACGGATTGACCGAAGACCGCGTTTTTTTGCTCGTCTGCGGCTTCATTATGACCGCCTGCATCGGTATGTTTTTTACCAAACGCCTGGGACACTACCTGTATGTAACCTGGATAGCTATTTTTCTATTGGCTTGCTTCACCTATATCCCGGGCATTACGGCAAAAGATTTAGGGATATATTCACAGAAAAGCCGTCTCAACAAGGCCATAAAAGAGCTTAACTTGGGATGGGTCGATGGGAAACTGGCCGATACGGGAGAGATGAAAAAAGAGGCATCCATGGCCGATACATACAAAATGTTATACGACTCGTATCGTTACCTTCGTAATGAATACGACAATGATTATATGCAAAGCCAATATGGATATAAAGATGAAGACATCCTGGTAAGTGAAATCTTTCCTCCGGAGTTACAGAGTTATATATACGACGACATAATCGTCAGTAGTTATGAAACAATCTCCTACCCGGAAGAATCGATTGACATATCGGGCTTTAACCTCTTATACGACTCGAACCCCACCTTTTCTGGAAGTCGGGACTCTATCTACATCAGCACAAGTAAAACCGAGTTCAACGAAAGCCTCGAACAATTGACCGCCCGTCAGCTGGAAAAAATCGGTTACAGCCAGACGACCGACCCTGTCTCCCTGAAATCGATCCAAGAGAAAGCGAAAGAATTCCTGACCATCGAAATGGAATCGTCCACGATTATCTTCAAAAACGTGAACCTTTACAAAGAGAACAATATCTGGGAGATAGACTACATCAACCCAAGCGACATAATCATCCTCGAAAAGTAAAGCTTGATTACAACGCCTTGTATATCCGCTCAAAATCGGAAAGGAAACAATCGATATCGTTTTGCGTGGTATCGAACGAGGTTACCAGCCGTATTTCGTTGTTGGCATCGTTCCAGACATAAAAATGGTAATCTTTCTGCAACAGCGGTATCATCTTTTCGGGCAATCGCAACAGCAAAATATTGGCATCGACCGGTTGTGTAAACTCGACCGGAGCAATCTGTTCGATCCCCTCTTTCAACCTTTGGGCCATCGCATTGGCATGGGCCGCATTGCGTCGCCACAAATCGTTTTGCAAATAGGCTGTGAACTGACACGAAACGTAACGCATTTTAGAATAGAGCTGGCAAGACTGTTTGCGAAAATAACCCAGATTCTCGGAAAGTTCTTTGCGGAACGATATAACCGACTCACCGATCATCATACCGTTTTTCGTGCCGCCAAAGCTCAATATATCTACCCCGGCATCCGCCGTTATCTCTTTCAACGAACAGCCCAAAGCTACGGCAGCATTGGCCAGACGGGCTCCGTCCATGTGCAGATAGAGGCCATAACGATGAATAAGGTCAGCGATTCGTTTGATTTCATCCACGGTATAAACCGTACCCAACTCGGTACATTGTGCCAGGTAAACGACTTTCGGCTGTGAATGGTGTACATCGCCGAATCCGGTCAAACGGGGACGAATCAATTCCGGAGTCAATTTACCATCACGGGTAACAATCTCCTTGATCGGACATCCCGTCTGCAATACCGGAGCGCCGCATTCATCTACGGCTATATGGGCCGTCTCTGCCGCCAAAATCGCCTGAAAAGGCTGCGTACAGGCCCGCAACGCCACTACATTGGCACCGGTTCCGTTAAACACAAATACAGCGTCGGCCCCGTCTCCAAATACCGAACGAATATAGGTTTGGGCTTCACTCGTATAAGGATCGTCGCCATACCCTACGGCGTGATCGACATTAGCTTTTACAATTGCATCCATCACATCGGGATGCACTCCCGAATTGTTATCGCTGGCAAAACTTCTCATCGTAAAAAATTTTTTACAAAGATAGCGATTTATAGATTATGCTTTCCCTAATTGAAATAAAATCCATACCTTCGTTTCCGCAAAAAAGTATCACACCTGTATGGCGAAAACAAAATCGGTTTATGTTTGCAGCAATTGCGGGGCAGACTCCCCCAAATGGCAAGGACGTTGCCCGGTTTGCGGCGAATGGAATACCTATGTAGAGGAGATTGTCAGCAAACAGCCGGCATCGCGCAGCGCCTTCAATCCGGGAGAAAAAAAACGCTCCAAACCATTACTGCTGCACGAAATAAAATCGACCGAAGAGCCGCGCATAGACCTGCAAAACGGCGAATTGAACCGGGTATTGGGAGGAGGACTGGTAAAAGGTTCCCTGGTATTGATAGGCGGTGAACCGGGTATCGGGAAATCGACCCTGATTCTACAAACCGTATTGGCTCTACGCGGAATAAAAACCTTGTACATATCGGGCGAAGAGAGCGCCAAACAGCTCAAACTACGGGCCGAAAGAATCGGCACAAGCCATGCCGAATGTTACATTGTTTGTGAAACATCGTTGGAAGAGATTTTTGTCCACATCAAAAACATTCAACCCGATCTGGTAGTAATAGACTCCATCCAGACCATCCAGACGGAAGCCGCCGAATCGTCGCCGGGCAGTGTTACCCAAGTAAGAGAATGTTCGGCAGCCATTCTCAAATATGCCAAGGAGAGCGGCACACCGGTACTTTTAATCGGACACATCAACAAAGAGGGAAGCATTGCCGGCCCAAAGGTACTCGAACACATCGTCGATACGGTATTGCAGTTCGAGGGTGACCGGCACTATATGTACCGGATCCTGCGCTCCATCAAAAACCGCTTCGGCAGCACGGCCGAATTGGGCATCTACGAAATGCGTCAGGAGGGATTGCGCGAGGTTACCAACCCATCGGAACTGCTGCTTTCGCAACAACACGAAGGGTTAAGCGGCGTGGCCATTGCCGTGGCCATAGAGGGCATCCGCCCGTTCCTGATCGAAACGCAATCGCTGGTCAGTACCGCTGCCTATGGAACACCGCAACGATCGGCTACCGGATTCGACCTGCGACGCATGAATATGTTGCTGGCCGTCCTGGAAAAACGCGTAGGTTTTAAACTGGCCCAAAAAGATGTATTCCTGAACATCGCCGGCGGATTGCGGGTAAACGACCCGGCCATGGATTTGGGCGTAATCAGCGCCATTCTCTCTTCCAACATGGACATGGCCATCGAACCGCAAACCTGCATGACAGGCGAGGTAGGTCTCTCGGGCGAGATCCGTCCCGTCAACCGAATAGAACAACGAATCTTGGAAGCCGAGAAATTAGGCTTCAAACAAATATTGATTCCGGCCAACAACCTGAAAGGATTCAACACCAATAAACTAAATATAAAAATCATTCCGGTCAGAAAAGTAGAAGAGGCATTCCGATCGCTTTTCGGATAACAGGAGTCCAACATGATAAAAGAGATACAACTGCGCGTACTGCCGCCAGAAGCAGCCAACGAATCGAAACTAAAACAATTGCTGTCGCGCGAACAGGCTATCGATGAGAAATCCATCCGGGGTATCCGGATTTTGAAGCGTTCTATCGATGCTCGACAACGCACCGTGATGGTGAACCTGAAAGTGCGAGTTTTCGTAAACGAGGAACCCGATCAGGAACTGTTTGTCCCAACGCACTACCACGATGTATCGGGCCGTCCAGAGGTTGTCGTAGTAGGTGCCGGACCGGCAGGCCTTTTTGCCGCACTGCGCCTGATTGAGAACGGCCTCCGTCCCATTGTCATCGAACGGGGGAAAAACGTACGCGAACGGAAAAAAGATATTGCCCGTATCAGTAAGGAGCACCGAGTCGATCCCGAATCAAACTACTGTTTCGGCGAGGGGGGAGCAGGAGCCTATTCTGACGGAAAGCTCTTTACCCGCAGTAAAAAGCGCGGCTCGGTAGAACGTATTCTGAATCTCTTGTGCCAGCACGGGGCCAGCCCCTCGATCTTGATAGATGCCCACCCGCATATCGGTACCGACAAGTTACCCGAAGTCATCGAAAATATCCGCAAACAAATCATCTCATGCGGCGGGGAGGTCCGTTTCGAGACC
The DNA here is from genome assembly GCA_018714665.1 of Candidatus Gallibacteroides avistercoris. Classification (GTDB taxonomy): domain Bacteria; phylum Bacteroidota; class Bacteroidia; order Bacteroidales; family CHK158-818; genus Gallibacteroides; species Gallibacteroides avistercoris. Next base: position 11,725 of record DVNA01000060.1, read on the forward strand.
CGCATGGAAGAGTTGATCGTCCGCAACGAAGAGGTGGTAGGCCTCGTTACCCATACCGGCGAAGAGGTATTCGGCCCGGTTATCCTGGCCACCGGACACTCTGCCCGGGACGTTTACCGATTATTGGATAAGCAAGAGTTCCGCTTGGAGCCTAAGGGACTGGCCGTAGGGGTACGGCTGGAACATCCACAAGAGCTCATCGACCGCATACAATACCACTCACCCCAAGGGCGGGGAGTATACCTGCCCGCTGCCGAGTACAGCTTCGTTACGCAGGTAAAAGGTCGGGGTGTCTATTCGTTCTGTATGTGTCCCGGCGGATTCGTGGTGCCGGCTGCCAGTGGCCCTGAACAGATCGTGGTAAACGGAATGTCGCCCTCCAATCGGGGTTCCCGATGGGCCAACTCGGGTATGGTAGTAGAGGTCCGTCCCGAAGATATACCCGATTACCAGTCATACGGTGTCCTGGCCATGATGAAATTCCAGGAAGAGCTGGAATACCAATGCTTCCTGAACGGTAACCGGAAACAAACCGCACCGGCCCAACGGATGGAAGATTTTGTCAAAAGAAAGAATTCATTCGATTTGCCCGTATCCTCCTATACACCGGGATTGATTGCCTCACCACTCCATTTCTGGATGCCGGAGATGATTACCGAACGCCTCAGAGAGGGATTCCTGCATTTCGGCAAAAATGCCCGTGGATTCCTGACCAACGAAGCCGTTATGATAGGCGTAGAAACCCGTACATCGGCTCCGGTACGCATCCCTCGCGACAGTGAAAGGTTGTGCCACATACAAATCAAAGGGCTGTATCCCTGCGGTGAAGGGGCCGGATATGCCGGCGGAATCGTATCGGCCGCCATAGACGGAGAGCGTTGCGCCGATGCCGTATCGACAACCTTAACAAGAAGAATTTAATTTGTATTACAAGGACATAGAATTATGATTACATTTTGCTTCGCTTTAACTGCCTTGATCATTGGATATTTTATTTATGGCAGATTTGTAGAAAAGGTATTCGGTGCCGACACCAATCGTTCCACGCCGGCCATAACCAATCCCGACGGGATAGACTATGTTCCGCTGCCGGGATGGAAAATCTTCTTGATACAGTTTTTGAACATCGCCGGACTCGGTCCCATTTTCGGCGCCATCATGGGGGCCAAATTCGGGACATCCTCTTTCCTCTGGATCGTGCTGGGAACCATCTTTGCCGGAGCCGTTCACGACTACCTGTCGGGGATGATCTCCCTGCGGCACAACGGAGAAAGTTTACCTGAAACCATCGGCCGCTACCTGGGAATGACTGCCAAACAGGTGATGCGCGGATTTACCGTTATCCTGATGATTCTGGTAGGAGCCGTCTTCGTTGCCGGACCGGCCGAACTGCTGGCCATGCTCACCCCGGAATCGTTGGATGTAACGTTCTGGATTATCGTAGTATTCATCTATTACATCGTGGCCACGTTATTTCCCATAGACCAGATTATCGGACGCATATACCCTATTTTTGCCATCGCCTTGTTGTTTATGGCTATCGGTATCTTAGGTGTACTGCTTATCTCTTTCCCCCAAATTCCGGAGATCACCGACGGATTACAGAACGTACACCCCAAAGCTGAAAGCACTCCGCTGTTTCCGATGCTATTCATCAGCATCGCCTGTGGTGCCATTTCGGGATTCCATGCCACCCAGTCGCCCATGATGGCCCGCTGCATGACCAACGAGAAACAGGGGCGCCCCATCTTCTATGGAGCCATGATAACCGAAGGTATCGTTGCCTTGATATGGGCAGCAGCAGCCACCTATTTTTTCAGTCCCGAGGGACAGGAAACATTCGGCGTCATCGGACACGAAAATGAAGTGAACGGCAGCGCAGCCATTATCGTACAAAAGATATCAAACGGCTGGTTGGGTACGATCGGAGGATTGCTGGCCATGTTAGGCGTCATCGCCGCTCCCATTACCTCGGGCGATACCGCATTCCGCTCGGCACGGCTTATCATCGCAGATTTTATGAAAATAAGTCAAAAGACCATTACGAAACGATTGCTTATATGTATCCCGATGTTTATCGTAGCCATGGCCATTCTGATATATAGTTTAAAAGATAAAGACGGTTTTGAAATCATTTGGCGTTACTTTGCATGGAGCAACCAAACCCTCGCAGTATTTACGTTGTGGGCCATCACCGTATTTCTGGCACAAAAAAAGAAACTGTTTATCATCACACTCATACCGGCCCTGTTTATGACGTGCGTTACCTCTACCTATATCCTGTTTGCCCCCGAAGGATTGCAGCTCCCCTACCCGGTTGCCCTGGGTATCAGTATCACATTCTCGATCCTCTGCGGCATATGGTTCATATACAAACAACTTTACAAAAAGAGAAACTAACGACATTCAACCGTAATTAAAATAACAACAAGATTATCAACTATTTATGAAAAGACATTTCTTAATAGCCTCTATTTTATTATTCTCATTTGGTAGCAAAGCCCAGAATATACAATTACATTACGATTTCGGGCATTCGATATACGACAAGGAGATGTCGGGCCGACCGTTACTAACCTCTACGGTAGAAATGTTTAAGCCTGACAAATGGGGAAGCACCTTCTTCTTTATAGATTTGGACTATACCTCCAAAGGGATTGCCTCCGGATACGGGGAGATTGCCCGGGAACTGAAATTCTGGGAAGGACCGTTTTCCATCCACATCGAATACAACGGAGGACTGAGCAACCTGTTTTCATACAACAATATGTATTTGGCCGGAGGAACATATACCTATGACAACAAAACCTTTACGCGGGGCGTCACATTCAGTGCCATGTATAAATACATCCAAAAACACGATTCGCCCAACAACTTCCAACTGACAACAACATGGTACATTCATTTCCTGCAAAAAAAATGTACCTTCTCCGGATTTGCCGACTGGTGGCGGGAAACAGGCCCCTACGGAGACTTTATATTCCTGACCGAACCCCAGTTCTGGGTAAACCTGAACCGATTTAAGCACATCGACGAGAAATTCAACCTGAGCATAGGTTCGGAAGTTGAATTAAGTCATAATTTCGGAGGTATGGACGGATTCTATGTTGTACCCACGTTTGCTGTAAAATGGTCGTTCGATTAAAAATTCACCCATCATGTTGAAAAAACTATTCGGATTCGATCCGCAAGAGACAACCGTAAAAACGGAGATTCTGGCCGGGATAACCACTTTCCTGACCATGGCCTACATCCTGGCCGTCAACCCGGACATCATGAGTGCCACGGGTATGGATAAAGGTGCACTGTTTACCTCTACCGTACTGGTATCAGCCCTGGCTACACTGGTCATGTCGATGCTGGCCAAGTTGCCTTTTGCCTTGGCTCCGGGAATGGGGATAAATGCCTTTTTCGCCTACACGGTCTGTGTCGAGATGGGATACTCCTGGCAATTTGCCCTGACTGCGGTATTTATTGAAGGAATCATCTTTATCATCCTGACCATCACCAACCTGCGCGAAGCCATTGTCAATGCCATCCCCATGACTCTGAAACACGCCATCTGCGCCGGCATCGGACTGTTTATTGCATTTGTCGGATTACAGAACGCAGGTATTATCGTATCGAACGAATCGACCGTAGTCAGCTTAGGAACCGTTACTTCCGGTTCCGGTCTACTAACGGTCATCGGGATTGTCATCACCTCTGTGCTGTTGATATACAAGATAAAGGGGGCCTTGCTATTGGGAATACTCCTGACTTCGATAATCGGTATCCCGATGGGGATTACCCAATTAGCCGGTATTTTCAGTACGCCGCCTTCTATCGAACCGATTCTGTTCCAGTTCGATTTCTCACAAATTTTTTCCGGTGAGATGTTGGTGGTCATCTTCACTTTTTTGTTTGTCGACCTATTCGACACAATCGGTACGCTGGTAGGGGTATCAAACAAAGCCGGCATGCTCGATGAAAAAGGCGAAATACCCCATGCCAAAAAGGCTTTCATGGCCGATGCAATCGGCACGACAGCCGGTGCCATATTGGGATCAAGTACGGTGACAACCTTTTCGGAAAGTGCTGCTGGCGTAGGTGCCGGAGGGCGCACCGGACTGACCTCGTTTACAACGGCCATATGTTTCCTGCTGGCCTTGTTTCTGGCTCCGCTGTTCCTCTCTATCCCGAGTGCGGCAACAGCTCCCGTACTGGTTGTAGTAGGACTGATGATGATTTCGCCGATTAAGAGACTCGATTTCGAAGATTATTCCGAATCGATTCCCGCTTTTCTCTGCATCATTTTCATGCCGCTGGCATACAGCATATCCGACGGAATCGTATTCGGAGTTATCAGCTATGTACTGATCAATCTTTTGAGTAAAAAGTATAAAAAACTGACTCTCTCCATGTACCTGCTTACCTTGCTGTTTTTCGTAAAGTTCCTGATATAACGAAAACCAGACAAGAAGGAAACGCTCTTACCTGGAAAAAAGATGTTTGAAGAACGTCATCGGAGCATAAAAAATCATACGCGGACCGGAGAAACGCATCACACGCCGTATCCGTTCTCGCATTTCGGGCTTGTAACAATGGATGGTACATTGTCGGCAAGCCCGCTTCTTTTCTCCAAAAGGACAACGATCCAACCGCTGGTGCGTATATAAGAGCAACGCTTCGCACGCCGGACAAAGCTCCGGGTTTCGCTCCTTATACCGGCAATATAACCGTATCATACGGGCTATGATGCGTTTCTCTTTCTCTATTTTTCTGTTTTCTGCTTTCATCTGTTCATTTCTCTACCGCTCGCCTTTCAGGGATTGTTTTTGGCAGCAAAATCACGGTTCGAGGAGATACCCCTCTGCTCCCACCCGATAATTTATATTGGCCTTTCTGGCCTGCATATGTTGAAATTTCCGCTCTATCCGGTAGAGTTTCCCATCTTTCAGCAGGTTGGCGCCCGTTTGATGAAAGCTAAACGGCACCCCTTTTGCGACACATTGCCGTCGAATATCGAGTACCCACGCGTAATCGCATACCCGGGCTTGTGGCCCCGATTCGCCACCGACAGAGACCTCGACAATCGAATCGTCCAAATAGCGCGAGATATCCAACCGTTCCAACAACGGGGCGGCAATAATGGCCTTGTACCTGATGGGCAACTCCTTGAATATGGGCAGGCGAAAATCTGCCATGGCCTGGTTCTCTACCGTACAACCAATCATAACATTTTCGTAACCTCGCCCCCAGTCGGGCGGTACACAAACCGAGAAGCGGTCGATGCGTTTGGTAAAGAACATAAACATCAAATCGCTCCGTAACCGTATTATCTCCCAAGCCTCCTGTCTCCACGAATCGGCCTGCTCTATCAGAAAATCGGATGTAAAACAGGTAAAGACTACGCTACCCGACTGCAACTTATAACTTTTGTCGCGTCTGCGTCGCAACGGCAGGTCGAAATCATGATTCCGACGGACATTGCTGCTCTGCTCCACGCCAAACTGCTTGTCCTGCCGATATACATAGCAATGTTTACAGCCCAGACTGATTTTTACACATCCGTGCCACGGATTCCAATTGGCACAGGCATACGGTTTTTTACCGATAAATGTTATGTGGCTTTTTGCCTCTTTGTTGCTCACGCTGTATTGCATTAATCGATGAACAAAAATAACAAATTTCCAAAGATGTTTCTCATTGGCCGACCAAACGAGGCATTTTTAACCGGGATTTATTACATTTGTTCGGGAATTTATTCAGCGAAACAAAATGGTAAACCAAAAAGAATTTACATTGAAACCTCGCCGCAGAGGGTTCCATCTGATTACAAGCGAGGTGATGGAACATCTGACTGCATTGCCCCGATGCGGTATTCTACATTTGTTTATAAAACATACTTCGGCGGCATTAGCCCTGAACGAAAACGCCGACCCGGATGTACGGAGTGATTTGGAGACCATCTTCAACCGATTAGTTCCCGAGAACGCCTTGGGCTACGAACATACGCTCGAAGGAAGCGACGATATGCCGGCACACGCCAAAAACATCATTGCCGGCAGTTCGATCACCATCCCTATCACCGACGGTCGGTTGAATATGGGTATTTGGCAAGGTGTCTATCTGTGCGAGTTCCGCAACGATAGTGGTGGCAGACGAATCGTCGCAACCGTCCTGGGAGAGTAACGGTTACTGCCAGAAAGTTTTTTCTCCACCTAAACCGGCAGAAAGGAATTGTCTTTATTGCTTCTCTCTACAAGGATTTTTGTAATGTGATTCATCATCTCTCAATCACCTCGGTATCAACATCTCGAAAAAAAAATTTTACTCGTTGAGAAGTCTCTCCTTTACGATACAGATTTTTGCTTCATGGCACCGTGATTATTCGCCTTTCATTCCCGCCAAGACAAACATCGGATCCTTGCGTTTTTTCATGGTCCGTGCCAATATCGGGGCAAAAGGGGTTTGATAGCTCCGGGCAGCCTCGGGACAACTTTTAACACAGGCGCAACACCTTATGCACGCTTTCGGATCGGATAACCCGGGATGCTGTACATCGATGGCTCCCGTGGGGCATACTCGGGCACATACCCCGCAACCGGTACATTTCAGGGGGTCTGTTTCCGGCACCACCGGTACACGAACGTGCTTAATCTTCAAGGCTATAATAACAGCGGTGTAAAAACGCCACATGGCCAAATCGTTTGCCGGTGATTTTAATTTCCGGGCTGCAATGGGTAAGAATGTCTCAACCGACAGAGAGGAAGACAGAGCTGCAAAAACTTTTTGACCCAGATGCAACGCCGCCGCTTTGTCTTTTTCATCGGGACGACCCGTTGCTATCGGATATAAAGAGCTGTTATACGAATGTTCTCCGATAAAAGCAGCAGCTGCCACTGGAACAAATCCGTTTCTCCGGCTCCATGCATCCAGCTCCACCAACGTATTTCCATAACTCCGATTGCCATATACGGCGATGAGTACGACGGGTGTTTGTTCTCCCAATACATTTTGTAACCTTTTCAGGGCAATGGGAGCAATATGACCACCATAAACAGGAACCGCAATTATGGCCAACTCTTCCGGTTTTAGAACTTGCAATTCCGGAGCTCCGACCGTCAGATTTATATCTCGCTTAGGTTGATCGGGGAAAGCCCGACTAACGGCATACGCAATCTCCCGCGAAGTTTTGGTGGGAGAAAAATAGATGTGGCAAACAGATTCTATCTTCATACAGTTACTCTTTTTGTAAAGTGAATTTCCAGATACAGTTGCAACTGCTGTCCGTTACATCGGGATGGCAGCTGATGGCCTCGGTCTCGAAACGGCTATCGATGACTTTGGCAAAATAGGTATACTCTATCAAGCCGACCGGCTTGCAGGGATGATAGGCCATCCCCTTGCGCTTACGGGCTTCCTGTACCCGGCAGGTAATAACCTTGTAAACAAGGGTACGATCGTCTTCCTGTACCAGAGCGTCTTGGCTCAACAAGGCATAAAAGCGAAGCGAAAGCGCCTGTTTCAGACCTTCGATACCGGCCTGTTCGGGCAATTTGAGGAATGATTTGATTCGCCGGGCCTCTATCTCGGTATAGCGCCGCCATGCGTTGGCGTCGTGTTCCAAAGCCTCGGTTATTCCATATTTGTTCTCTACCGACTGAAACCAGACTCCGTCCAGCGCCAGCCAGTTTTTGGCATAAATCTGACACAGTTCGATCAGCTGCTCCCGGGAAAGTTGTTGAATAAGTTCCATAACTGCTACACGTTACAAAGATTCCACCTCTTGCATCCAGGCTGTTACCGTGGCGTCGCTGGGCATCCGCCAGTCTCCCCGAGGCGAAAGGCTGACAGAGCCTACCTTGGGCCCGTCCGGCAAAGCCGAACGCTTGAACTGTTGGGAGAAGAAACGCCTGTAAAATGTTTTGAGCCACTTTTGGATGGTCTGGGAGTCATAAATGCCCTCAAAAGCCAACGTGGCTAACTGGAAAATCTTGGTCGGGCGGAATCCGAAACGGATAAAATAGTAAAGGAAAAAGTCGTGTAACTCGTACGGGCCTACCAAATCTTCGGTTTTCTGGGCTATCTGACCGTTCTCATCGGCCGGCAGAAGTTCAGGACTGATCGGAGTATCGATGATATCGAGCAAATATTTCCGGACAGCAGCATCGTCGTTCTTATCTGCCACCCATTTGACCAAATAACGTACCAGGGTCTTGGGGATACTGCTGTTTACCCCGTACATCGACATATGGTCGCCGTTGTAGGTAGCCCACCCGAGAGCCAATTCCGATAAATCGCCCGTACCAACCACCAACCCGTTGGTCTGGTTGGCAACATCCATCAGTATCTGCGTCCGCTCACGCGCCTGGGTGTTTTCGTATGCTGCCCCCCTATCGTCGGGATTCAACCCGATATCTTGGAAATGTTGGAGACAGGCCGGTACAATAGATATCTCGCGCGTAGTGATACCGAGTGCAGCCATCAGGTTAAGGGCATTCTGGTAAGTACGATCGGTTGTTCCGAATCCCGGCATGGTAATTCCCAAGATTTGCCGGCGGGGAATTTTTAATTTATCGAAAGTCTTTACACACACCAGCAATGCCAACGTCGAATCTAAACCACCCGAAATACCGATAACAGCTGTCTGCGAATGTGTGCGCAATAACCTCTGAGACAACGAATTGACCTGAATATTAAAGATTTCGTTGCACCGTTCATCCATCAATTGTCCCTCGGAGGGGATAAACGGATAGGCATCTATATTCCGGTCAATCGGCCGGTCACCACCAGGAAATGAGGCGACACCGATCGTCCGGAACCGCCTTTCCGCTTTTCCGGCCTTCGTAAAGGTATTCTCCTTGCGACGAAGGGCATCCATGCGTTCAACGTCCACATCGCACACGGTAAGCTGCGGTTCAAAAGAGAATCGGTCGGACTCTTTCAAAATAGTACCGTTCTCGGCAATAAGGCCGTTTCCAGCAAAAACCAAATCGGTAGTGGACTCGCCAAATCCGGCCGAAACATACAGATATGCCGACATGGTACGCGCCGACTGCTGACGGATAAGCGAGCGCAAATAATCATGTTTACCTGCCATCTCGTTGCTTGCCGAAATATTGACAAGCAAGGTGGCACGCTGCAACGCCATTTCGGACGAGGGAGGAATAGGTACCCACAAATCTTCGCAAACCTCTACGCCAAAACAAAGAGCTTCATTCTCGAAAAGCAAATCGGTCCCGAACGGAACAACCTCGCCCCTGAAATCAACTTGCTGAACGGGACAATCCGCCCCCGAAACAAACCAACGCATTTCGTAAAATTCGTTGTAATTGGGCAGGTAGGTCTTGGGTACCATCCCATATATTTTACCTTGTCCAAAGACCACCGCTACGTTGTACAGCCGGTTGTTCACAACCCAAGGAAGCCCGGCTACACAAAGAATCGGAAGATTAGAAGTTTGCTCGACGAGCGATTGCAAGGCATCGGCCGCACCATCGAGCAACAGTTTCTGCCCGAAAAGATCTCCACAGGTATAGCCCGTTACCGATAACTCGGGAAAAGCTACGATATCTACTTTTTTCTGTACAGCCTCTCCTATCAAGGCTGTCATTTGAGCTATGTTATATGAACAGTCGGCCACCCGTACCGAGGGCACGGCGGCTGCCACTTTTATAAATCCGGGTATCGTCATCGTGAAAGATTTAAAACGATTCAAAAGTAACCAAAATCGGCGAGAATCAGACAACGGAAGCTATATTTCTCTTTATAAACGATAAAAAAGAGACTATATTTGCACCTGATATGAAACAAAAATCGGAAATAACACGGCTAAATATCGAAACCCATCCGTTAGCCCCGTTTATCCCCGAAGGGGCAAGTGTACTGATGTTAGGTAGTTTCCCGCCCAAACGGGAAAAATGGTCGATGGAATTTTATTACCCGAACTGGCAAAACGACATGTGGCGCATTTTCGGACTGGTCTTTTTCAACGATAAAGAGTTTTTTGTAGAACCGGTAGCAAAACGCTTTCGTGAAAATGCCATCCGGGAATTCCTGTCAGAGAAAAAAATCGCAATCAGCGATACAGCCCAGGAGGTAATCCGGCTACAAGACAACGCTTCGGACAAATACCTCGATATCGTAACACCAGTAAATCTATTCCGATTATTACAACAAATACCGATGTGCAGAGCCATTATCACAACTGGACAAAAAGCGTGCGAAACGGTTGCGGGGATATTAAACGTTGCTGTTCCAAAGGTAGGAACATCCGTCTCCTGCCACATCGATAAACAGCAAATCTCTCTGTACCGGATGCCTTCCTCCTCGCGTGCCTATCCGTTGGCATTAGACAAAAAAGCGGCAGCATACCGCCAAATGTTTACAGAACTGAATTTATGTTGACCCCTGCTTAAAAAAAGATAAACCGTAAAACTATTCAATCCGAAAAGCGGTTTATCTTTTTACAGAACAAATTCGGAAAATTTCTATGAACCATTTAATCGTATGTGCTCACCCCGAGGGCAAGAGCTTTTGCCATACGCTGACACAACGGGTAACCTCCTCATTCAAGATGCAGGGAGGTCATGTGGCGGTATCTGATCTATACGCCATGTCGTTTAATCCTGTACTGTCTGACATAGACATGGCCATGACCGGATGGGAACCCTTTGGCAGCGATATCCGTACAGAACAAAATAAAATAAATTGTGGCGATACCATAACGTTTATCTCTCCCCTTTGGTGGAACGGATTTCCAGCCATATTAAAAGGGTATTTCGATCGAGTATTCCGGGAAGGATTTGCATACGATAACATAAACGGGGAAAAACAAGGATTGCTTACCGATAAAAAATTTTTATTTATTCTTACCACCCCTCAGGAAGAATCAATCTTGCGGAAAAACGGATCGTTAGATGCCTTTACTCGCCTGATTCAAAACGAAATTGCCGATTCTTGCGGAGTTACTCAATGCGAAGTATATTTTCTGTGTGGAATTTCAGACTTATCGGATTATCGGAAAAAAAACATTCTAAAAGAGGTGGAAATAATAGCCCGCACGTTCGCCTGCGAAGAAGAACAACACTACTATTTCTAAACAAAAAAAGATTTTGATCATACAATTTGTTGCGGATGAAATAAAAATAATTACATTTGCAAGAGTTTCCGTGCACGTACACGGAACAAAGTGCTACATACAAAATCTATTAAATAATGAGAAAAACATTTTTACTGTTGCTGGCTGCTATGTTCGTAACAAATTCGTATGCAGAAGAAAAGTGGACCTCCCTATTCAACGGAAAAAATCTAAGGGGATGGAAAGTGATGAACGGTAAGGCAGAATTCAAAGTAATCAACGGTGTAATTGTGGGAACGACCAAAAGAAACACCCCCAACACATTTTTAGCCACCACCAAGAATTACGGCGATTTCATCTTGGAATTGGAATTTATGGTCGATAACGGATTGAATTCAGGCATACAATTCAGGAGTAACTCGTTGAAAACCTATCGTAACGGAACCGTACACGGTTATCAGTTTGAAATAGACCCGAGCGATCGGGCCTGGACAGGCGGTATATACGACGAACAACGCCGCGGATGGTTGTACGACATGGAAAACAACCCCTCTGCAAAAACAGCATACAAGCCCGCCGAATGGAACAAAGTTAGAATAGAGGCTATCGGAAACAATATCCGCACTTATGTAAACGGTATCCCCTGTGCCGACATCGTGGACGAAACTACGGCAAGCGGATTTATCGCTTTGCAGGTACACGGCATTGGATCGAATGGCAAAGAGGGACAAAACGTCCGGTTTAGAAACATCCGTATCATGACCGAAGATTTGTTGGTAAATTCATGGAACACCCCCGATAAAGTCATACCCCAACTCAACTGTATGGATAACAAACTGACCGAACGCGAAGAAGCCGACGGCTGGAAACTGTTGTTCGACGGAAAAACCTCAACCGGTTGGCGTGGTGCCAAGATGGCAACGTTCCCCACAAAAGGCTGGATAATTGAAGATGGTGTACTTAAAATCTCTAAATCAGACGGAAGAGAATCGGCCAACGCCGGAGATATCGTTACCGTCGATAAATACTCGGAATTTGAACTGGTAGTAGATTTTCTGATTACCGAAGGTGCCAACAGCGGTATCAAATATTACGTAGATTGCGACCTGAACAAGGGCGAAGGGTCGGCCATCGGCTGTGAATACCAAATATTGGACGATGAGAAACATCCCGATGCCAAGTTAGGAGTAAAAGGAAACCGTACGCTGGCCTCGTTGTACGACCTGATACCGGCCATACAGAATAAGCCGTTCAAAGGCGTAGGTACGTGGAATCGCGCCCGAATCGTAGCCAAAGGCAATAAAATAGAACATTGGTTAAACGGAGTACTGTGCGTCTCCTACGAACGCAATACCCAGATGTGGCGCGCATTGGTTGCTTACAGCAAGTATAAAAACTGGCCTAATTTCGGAGAAATGGAATATGGGAATATCCTGTTACAAGATCACGGAGACGAGGTATGGTTTAAAAACATCAAAATCAAAGACCTGAAAAACCAATAGACAAATATATAAAAGTAAATCACAAGGAGCACTGAGTCTATCTCAGGCTCCTTTTTTATTTCCTTCCCCTATTCCACTTTATGAAAATCGTCCGTAACTATTATCCGACACCACAAAAATTTAGCGGAAATCAGCTATCTTTGCACACAGCCAAATAGATGTAGTATGAAGCAAGAAACCATTTGCGCCGTATCCACCCCTCCCGGTAAAGGAGGCATTGCCGTTATCCGTATCAGCGGAGAAAAAGCCATTGAGATAACTGACCCGCTATTCCTACCGGCAAAGCAATTCTGCAACATTAAAAATATGCAGGCCTATACCTGCGCTTACGGGCAAATAAAAACCGAAAAAGGTACAACGTTAGACCAGGTGGTATTGACACTCTTTAAAGCCCCCCACTCCTTTACGGGAGAAGATTGCGTAGAGATTGCCTGTCATGGATCACTATACATCCAACAACAACTGATACAACTGCTAATCCGCAACGGATGCCGGTTGGCTCTTCCGGGAGAATTTACCCAACGCGCCTTTTTTAACGGGAAAATGGACTTGTCGCAAGCCGAAGCCGTAGCCGATTTGATCGCATCCGACTCAGAGGCCTCGCACCGGTTGGCGATAAACCAAATGAGGTGAGATTTCAGTCGAGAACTGTCCCGGCTAAGGAATGCATTGATAGACTTTGCTTCGCTTATCGAACTGGAACTCGATTTCAGCGAAGAGGATGTCGCTTTTGCCGACCGAAAACAATTATTGCAGCTAATCGAATCGGTAGAAAATTCCGTACATAAGCTCACCTCCTCCTTTCAAATCGGCAATGCCCTAAAAAATGGAATCCCCGTAGCCATTGTCGGCGAAACGAACGCCGGTAAATCGACCCTGCTGAACGCTCTGTTACACGACGAAAAAGCCATTGTTTCCGACATACACGGAACTACCCGCGATGCCATAGAAGACACCATCAATCTGCAAGGAGTATCGTTCCGATTCATCGATACAGCCGGAATAAGAGACACCTCCGACCGCATAGAATCACAAGGCATAGAACTCGCTTACAAGAAACTGGACCAGGCATCCATCGTCCTGTGGGTGATAGATTCCACCTCGCCGAACAAAAAGACAGCCGATCTAGGGAAAAATATCTTTCCCCATATACAAGATAAAAAATTAATATTAGTATTCAATAAATCCGATCTGCTCTCGACAAAAGAGAAACAAGAAAAAGAGCAATTGTTCGCAGAAAAACCATTCGACAGAATATTTATCTCCGCACGCCAGAACGAACATATTTCAGAATTGGAGAATCTTATCGTAACATCGGCCCAACTATCCAACATCGACAATAACGACATCGTTGTAACCAACGCTCGACATTACGAAATACTGATCAAATCCTTAGATACCATACACCGGGTACAACAATCGTTAAACGACGGTATTTCCGCAGACTTTATCGCCCAGGATATCCGGGAGATCATCCATTACATAGGCGAAATTACCGGTGAAATATCTACCACCGATATTCTTTCAAACATATTCAGCAAATTTTGCATCGGCAAATGACGGCTTGTAAACAGCCATAACCAACCATAACCATTTAGAATAAAGTCGCTGTATATCAGCGACTTTTGTTTTTAT
>DVNA01000061.1 GCA_018714665.1 Candidatus Gallibacteroides avistercoris
GCCCCGCCCTTGCATGAGGGCCAAGGCCCGTTCGGCACAGGCAACGACCTCGGTTTCAAATATCTTCCGGACGGTACGAAGTTTCTTGGCATACTCCCGCAAGAAGGTCTTATCGGCCGTTATTTTGAGAAGCTCATCCCGGAAACTTTTATAGGTTTCATTGAATATCTCCTGCGACAATCCGCCGATGTCCCGACGAATATCCCACGAAAGGCCCGACTCTATCCGCTCTTCGGAAAAACGGAGTAACCATTGCAACAGGGAGGTGCTCTGGGGATTCTCCAACTCAAAAAGCATATTGTCGATGGCCTGCTGCAACACCCGGTTTCCCTCTATTTCGAGGTTATATCCGCCTTGTAGCCCGATCTCACGGGTAAAGGCCCGGGTGGTCCGTTGAAAGAATCGGTCTATGGTACAGATGTTGAACTCCGAGAAATCGTGCAACAACCGCTGCAACGTCTCTGCCGCAAGTTGCTGCAACGCCGGTATGCCTGTTTTCAACCGGGAACACAACAAAGAGATATATGGAGACTTTTCTGCATCGTGGGCCAACAGATTCAGTTCCGAGATAATGCGGGTCTTCATCTCGTCCGTAGCCTTATTGGTAAAGGTTACGGCCATGATATGCCGGTAAGCATTCGGCTCTTCCAACAAAAGGCGCAAATACTCGTAAGCCAGCCGGAACGTTTTTCCGGAACCGGCAGAAGCCCTGTATATGGTTAGTTTCGACACCGTGGGTTATATGGTTTTGGCCCGGTAACCGGACGCTTGTAAAATTTCCAGCACCTTGTTTCTGAAATCGCCCTGAATCAGTATCTCCCCCTCCTTGCAGGAGCCGCCCACGCCACACTTGGATTTGAGCATCTTGGTCAGTTCTTTCAAGTCTGCCTCTTTGCCGACAAAACCCGTCACCAGGGTTACCGATTTCCCGTTACGGTTCCGCTTGTCCAGCGAGATGCGCAACTGCTGTTGCGAAGGAGGCAGGGTTTCGTCTTCCTCCTCTTGGGAGAACTCATAGTGGAAATCCGGGTTGGTAGAATAGACCACATTCAAACGCTCTTTCCAGTCATTCTTCTTCGACATAACGCTGTATATTTATTAAGAATCACACCATCAGACATTTCCTTGGTGCCTCATATTTGCATCAAATATAATATAGAAAGCAATCGTCTCCAAACAAAATTGACAAATAACAAAAAATGTATTACTTTTGCCTCGCTGTAAAGAATTTAGATTGTGATGGAAGAAGAAGTCCGCAAAATAAGCGTAAAATTACCCGAACCGTCGCTTCGCCGGCTGCCGTGGTACCTGGCTTATCTTAAACTGCTGAAAGATAAAGGGGAGCTTTATGTTTCGTCCACACAAATTGCCAAAGCGATAGGAGTTGATGCGTCCCAGATAGCCAAAGACCTGTCGTTCATCAACATATCGGGGAAAACGAGGGTAGGCTACAAAGTAGATTCACTCATTACCGTACTCGAAAATTTCTTAGGATTCAACATCTCGCACAAGGCGTTCATCTTCGGGGTAGGCAGCTTGGGTGCCGCGCTGCTGCACGACACCGGTTTGGCCCAATACGGATTGCAGATTGTAGCGGGGTTCGACATCCGTCCCGAGCTGGCCAACACCACCATCAACGGGATTCCCGTATTTCACCTCTCGGATTTTGTCCAGAAACAAAAAGAGCTCGGGGCAAACATCGGCATCCTGACCGTTCCGGTGGATAAAGCACAAGAAGCGGCCGAAAGCATGATTGCCGGAGGCATAAAAGCAATCTGGAACTTCACCCCCTTCCGGATACGTGTTCCCAAAAACATCGTCGTACAGAACATCTCCATCTACGCCCACCTGGCGGTGATGTTCAACCGGCTGAACGTTACCAAGGCAAAATAATTCCACCGAAGGGAAGAGTTCCCAACCCAAAATCCCGGAAATTATCCGTACATTTGTCGTATCCAAAAACAATCCAAAAGATGAAAATCATTGCCATCGGGTGGAACTATGCCGACCACAACAAAGAGATGAAACGGGAAAATCTCCCGGCAGAACCTACCCTGTTTATGAAACCCGACTCGGCCCTGCTGAAAGACGGGAAACCTTTCTTTATCCCCGACTTCACCGCCCAGCCTGAATACGAAACGGAGCTGGTATTCCGCATCGGGCGGTTGGGTAAAAACATCGCCCCCCGGTTTGCCCACCGTTACTACGACGCCGTAACGGTAGGCATCGACATTACCGCACGCGACCTGCAACAACGGCAACGGGCTGCGGGTGCCCCTTGGGAAATCTGCAAAGCCTTCGACGGATCGGCGGTAATCGGCACATTCGTCCCGGTAGAACAACTCCCGGAGATTCAAGACATCCAGTTCTCGCTGCGCATCAACGACGAATTGAAACAAACGGGAAACGCCCGCGACATGATTTTTCCCATCGACGAAATCATCGCCTATGCAAGCCGCTTTTTCACGCTCAAAATAGGCGACCTCATCTTTACCGGCACGCCGGCCGGAGTAGGGGGCATCCACATCAACGACCACCTGCAAGGATACATCGGCGAACAAAAATTGTTGGACTTTTACATCAGATAGAGGCATGAAAATAAGAACAGGATTCGGTTTTGACGTACACAAACTGGTACCGGGACGGGAATTGTGGTTGGGGGGCATCCGCATCGACCACACCCTCGGATTGTTAGGACACTCGGATGCCGACGTACTGATCCATGCCTTGTGCGACGCACTGCTGGGGGCAGCCAACCTGCGCGACATCGGGTTCCACTTTCCCGACACGGCCAACGAATACAAAAACATAGACAGTAAGATATTGCTCCGCCAGACCCTTGCCCTCCTCCGCCAGAAGGGCTACGAACTGGGGAACGCCGATATAACCGTCTGTGCAGAGCGCCCCAAACTGAACCCACATATCCCGGCTATGCAACAATGCCTGGCCGAGGTAATGCAGGTAGATGCGGACGACATCTCCATCAAGGCCACCACGACCGAGAAGTTGGGATTCACCGGACGCGAAGAGGGTATCTCGGCCTACGCCGTCGTACTGATTACCCAAACGAAATAGCATCTGTCCGAGAACGTGTCGCGGTCCCGGAAAGGAGAAAGCCCTTGCCGGAGGTTACCCAATCCCAGAACAAAAAAAATCATTCCCATACATTCCGAAAAGATACAAGTACACCCCCTTCCGGAGAGGATGTTTCCGCATCTTCACCGAAAGGGGGTGTTCTCTACAATGACCGACTGTTTACTTACTCTGACGATCCACCTTCCGGACCATCCCATTCTCAACAGTGAACAGGTACTCTTCGGGGTAAATATAGTGTCCGGTATATTCATATTCGAGAATCTTTTCGGGAGACCATTTTTTCTCTTTCATAAGGCTCAACGCCCGATCGGATAATTTTCCCCTCAGATAGATCCCGTTTGCACCGCCTACGATTTTACCGCTTACCCATCCGGCAAACAACTTGCCATCGATGAATTTCTGGCCGCTCAACTCCTCTACCAACCGGTTCAACTCTCGCTGCGGAAGAATTACCGATTTCTCTTCCATCACATTTCCCGGGATATGAGGAAAGAGATGATACAGGAACAGCGAATCGTTCTCGATGCCCCACACGGCCGTATATCCCCGTTGGGCATCCAACTGGATAGCCGGCAATACCCGGAACGGAACAAGCTCCACTTTATGAACGAATACCTTCTCTTCCAACTGAGGGAAGAAGCGCAACGGCGAGTCGGCAATCAGAATCGTTTCTCCTTTATACAACAATGTGTCGCGCAAGGTATTATTTGGGTCTCCTTGTTGTACATCCTGCGCCTGCTGGGGTAATCCATAGGGCGGTGTCTCCGGAGTGGAAGACGAGCTGAGATACACCTCTTGTATCTCGTCTATCTGCTGCGAGGTAAATAGTTGACCCCATGCCGGTATTGCATTAGCTACTACCAACAACAATACAATACATACATTTTTCATAAGACCTCCTTATTTCTATATGAATTATAAATATCTTCTTACATCTCCCTACCTGAAAGGGGTATTTCGGTGAAAAGGATATTTCCGAAACATCCTTTCCAGCATACTTGTCGGCAAACCGATGATTCCGTCTTGTACCCGGATACAACCGTTTGGCCTTTATCAGAGTAGGGCACAGTACGAAACATGTTTTCGGCAACAAAGCCTTATCGTTCAGCAAGACAACATCCTGGCGTCGATCTCTTGTGCGCCCAACTCTTATTAGGGCTGTTTTTCTTATTTCTGAGCCTCCAAATCTTTGAAGCGGAACATCTTTTCAATGTCTTTCAGGTACTTGCTGTCGAAATCTTTCAACCCTTCATCCGTCAAAAGGCAATCCATACGAACCACCATGTCGGCATTCTTGTCGTAGATTAAAATGCCTTTGTGATGGCCGTAACGGTTACTTATCATTTTTCCACCCATATCGAAATGGTACGTTAAGGTGGTATCGGCATTGAAATGCATCTGGCTATATTCGGTGGGCATATAATGGATATAAGCACGGAGATTCCGGATTCCGTCTCCGCTTTCTCCTGCTTGCAGGTTTTCAAAATCCCTCCGCAATACCTCGATATAGTCCTTGTCGTTTATTTGACAAATATCAAGCAGAATCAAGATGTTTTTATCTTGGTTTTCTATGTGATTTCGGCAATTCCTTTTGGGTGGAGAAATAATCCCTCCTTCGTATTTGCGTTTATACTTTTTGTCTTTACGACTCATTTTTTGCTCCTGTTGTGGGATATCTCCATATTTCAGGTAGAGAAAAGGATCTATCTTCCACGACAGGGCATCGTAATTTCCCGAATAGCCTGGCAGGTCGGTATATTCCAGGTTTCGGGCAATTGCCATATCCAGATTCCAGTCGCCTTTGATTAGGACGTTCTCGCCCAGGTATATCCTCTCTTTTTGAGCCGGTACACGATGTTGCTGAGCAAACAGGGCTATCGAGCAAAACATCCCGATTAAAAAAATGATGGAGCGTTTCATAATGGTGTTATTTTAAATATAAAAGAACTTCTCTTGTTTATTTAAATCGTAATACGATGACGGTTGGCCTATAACCCAGTGGCATCCATATCGGAAGAAGGAAGGGCGGAAAATTGAGAACGACTTCCTACCGCTCCTTGTATCGTTGCGCCCAGCGAATCTTTTTTCTCTCTCGATTCTGCTGCATAG
>DVNA01000062.1 GCA_018714665.1 Candidatus Gallibacteroides avistercoris
TACGTATCCGGGTTAAGCCTATCCAACTGTGAGATATCTTTTATTGCCCAAAAATTATTGGATAAGGGTGTAAAAGCGGTAGTAATAACGTTGGGGGTACGCGGAGCATATCTGGCCACCTCCCGGGAAAGCGAATGGATACCGTCATACAAGGTTTCGGCCGTCGATACGACCGGAGCGGGCGACACCTTTTGCGGGGCACTGGCCGTGGCCTGTTCAAAAGAAGAGTTGAGTCAGGAACACCTTCGCTTTGCCTGTGCCGCTGCTGCCCTTTCCGTAACCAAAGAGGGAGCTCAGCCCTCCATCCCGACACGGGATGAGGTATTGGCATTTATGAAAAATCACTAAATTCATATCTTATGTTCATCGTAAACAGTTATTGGGTAGCCGTACTTCTGTGTGTTGTTACCATGTTGTGTTGGGGCTCGTGGGGAAACACGCAAAAATTAGCCGGAAAAAGCTGGCGGTACGAGTTTTTTTATTGGGACTATGTGTTGGGGATCTTGTTGTTCTCCCTGTTGCTTGGTTTTACCGCCGGGAGTATCGGAGAGCAGGGACGTCCGTTTGTCGAAGATTTGAGGCAGCTCGATGCCGGGAACTTTTGGAGTGCGTTTTGTGGCGGCATTATCTTCAATGCCTCCAACATCCTTTTGTCTGCCGCCGTATCGCTGGCCGGTTTGGCTGTCGCTTTCCCTTTGGGAGTAGGTTTGGCATTGGTATTGGGTGTTTTTATCAACTATTTCGGAGCGCCCAAAGGCGATCCGGTCATCCTTTTTGCCGGTGTCTTTCTGGTGGTAGTAGCCATCGTATGCAACGGTATTGCTGCCGGTAAGATGGGGAACGGAACAAACAATGCATCAACCCGGAAAGGAATCTGGTTGGCGGCTATTGCCGGAATATTGATGTCGTTGTTTTATCGCTTTGTAGCTGCTGCCATGGATTTGGATAATTTTGAACAACCTACGGCAGGTATGGCAACTCCCTATACGGCATTTTTTATATTCTCCTTAGGGATATTTGCCAGCAATTTCCTGTTCAACACGTGGGTTATGAAAAAACCGTTTGTCGGTAAACCGGTAACCTATCGGGACTATTTCGCGGGAACGATGCGGATCCACCTGGTAGGCGTTCTGGGCGGTATTGTCTGGGCGCTTGGTACGGCACTGAGTTACATCGCTGCCGGAAAAGCAGGGGCCGCCATTTCGTATGCCTTGGGGCAGGGAGCCCCGATGATTGCTGCATTCTGGGGCGTATTTGTTTGGAAAGAATTTAAAGGCGGAAACCGTATGGTACATCTGTTGTTGGCTTTGATGTTCATTCTCTTTATCTCCGGACTTTCATTGATCGTCATTTCCGGAGGAAACTAATCCGAATATAAACTAAGAATACGATATGATAAAAAAATATTTATTTCTGATGCTCGTTGTGACAGTTTCTTTGTCTGCATGCCAAACACATAAACAAAAGCCGGTAAAGCTTATTTTCGATACGGATATGGCTCCCGATTACGACGATGTGGGGGCTTTGGCCATCCTGCACGCCATGGCAGATTCCGGAGAGGTGGAGATTCTGGCGGCCGGATCTTCCAACAAATGTGAGACGTGCATACCTTGCATCGAAATCTTGAATACCTATTTCGGGCGACCGGATATTCCGCTGGGTACCGTAAAAGGCGATGCTCCCAATCTGGATACCTGGCACGGCGGGTTGAGGTGGACCTCGGAATTACCCAAGCGTTATGCCCACAAGATTGCCCGAACATCCGATGCCGAAAATGTTGTTTCGGTATATCGCCGGGCATTGAGTGCAGCCCCCGACACCAGTGTTACGATTGTTACCGTAGGATTCTTTTCCTGTATGCGCGATCTGTTGCAATCGCCTGCCGACGACATCTCTCCCATGACCGGGAAAGAGCTGGTAACGGCCAAGGTAAAACGCCTGGTCAGTATGGCGGGTATTTTCCCCGAAGGGCGGGAGTTTAATGTCATCAACGATGCGCAGGCATCTCAATATGTCTTTGAGAATTGGCCTACCGAAATTTGGTTAAGTGGATTTGAGATAGGCGATAAAATCTTGACAGGTAAACGGGTAGCGGCCTTAGAGGTATCCAACAGCCCGGTGAAAGATGTCTATGAGATGTCTCTGGCACAAGACAATCCCGAAGGTCGGCAGAGTTGGGACCTTACGGCGGCGTTGGTAGCCGTTCGTGGATGGAAAGAGTATTTCGATGTAGAACGCGGAACGATGATTGTCCTGCCTGACGGTTACAACCGTTGGGAAAAAAGCGAGAGGGGCCGTCATTACCGTTTGATCGAGAAGATGCCTATCCCCGAGTTGACGAAAGTGTTGGAAGATCTGATGATACATCAACCTATTAAAAAATAAACATATGAATAAAGGAAAATTTTTGTTCGTTAGTCTGCTTCTTTTAGGTGCCTGGGGTTGTTCACAACCGGGTACGGTAACCTTGGAGAAAGATGTTTTGATGGATAAGATAAAGGGCGGTTGGGCCGGACAAACCATCGGTTGTACATACGGAGGCCCTACTGAGTTCCGTTATCAAGGACGTATGATAGACGATTCCATTCCGATAAATTGGCCAGACGGTTACATTAAATGGTATTACGACAACTCGGCCGGCTTATATGACGATGTTTATATGGATTTGACCTTTGTGGCGGTGTTCGACCGTTTGGGGCTGGATGCTCCGGTCGATTCGTTTGCCATGGCCTTTGCCAAGGCCGATTATCCATTGTGGCACGCCAACCAGGCGGCCCGTTACAATATATTGAGGGGTATTATGCCTCCGGCCTCGGGCCATTGGCAGAATAATCCCCATGCCGACGACATCGATTACCAGATAGAGGCCGATTTTGCCGGTCTGATGAGTCCCGGTATGCCCAATACGGCTTCGGAAATATCCGATAAGATCGGGCATATCATGAATTATGGCGACGGCTGGTACGGAGGTGTTTACGTGGGTGCCATGTATTCGCTGGCGTTTGTTTCGTCCGATGTCGAATACATCGTTACCGAGGCCTTGAAAACCATCCCCGAACAGAGCCGTTTCTACCAATGTATCAGCGACGTCATTGCCTGGCACAAAAGTTACCCCGATGATTGGAAAAAGACTTGGCAGGCGTGTGAGGAGAAATGGAGCCAGGAGATAGGGTGTCCCGATGGAGTATTGGTTCCGTTTAACATAGATGCCATGATCAACAGTGCCTATATCGTTATCGGGTTGTTATACGGCGAAGGCGATTTCGGCAAGACGCTCGACATCTCGACCCGTTGCGGGCAAGACTCCGACTGTAACCCCGCCTCTGCGGGAGGTATATTGGGTACAGTATTGGGATACAGCAATATACCGGAATATTGGAAAAAGAATCTGTATGAGGTAGAAGACCGGGATTTAGTTTATACCACAATATCGTTGAACGATACCTATCAGATGAGTTTTGACCAGGCGTTGCAGGTAATAACCCGTAACGGAGGATCTGTGTCGGAGAAGAGCGTTTCCATAAAAACGCAACAACCGGTTCCGGTTCGTTTGGAACAGTCGTTCGAGGGGATGAGACCCGTCTCTCGTATCGGTGTCGGTAAGTTATTGCCCGAGGTGCCGGAAATTAAATTCGAGGGTACGGGAATCGTCTTACGCGGTAACGTAGAGTCTCCTGATGTAAATTATGTGGCGGAGGTCGAGTTCTTTCTGGACGGGCAGTCAGCAGGAGTAATGTCTCTCCCGGCCAATTTTACTTTGCGCGCTCATGATCTCTTCTGGAAATACCAGCTCGATCCCAAGGAATATACCTTGACCTTTACCTGGTTGAACCCTGCCAAAGATGCTAAAATCCATGTAGCGGATGCCATTATTTACGGAGAAGCCTTGGTGTCGGTAGAAGATTAAAAACTATTAGCAACAGAATGAAAACGAAACAGATCAAAATCGGTTGTTGTCTTGTAGTGTTTCTTCTTGCGGCTTGCAGCGGAGCGCCTGGGGGGAAAACGTCCGATAAGGAGATGGATGCCGTCTTTTTTGAAATGCCACTTTATAGTGGGAAGATTCCCAATTTAAAGGATGTTCCCGACGGGGAGATAAGGAGTTTCGACCCACAGGTCGATTCGTTGTCGAGCAATGTCAGCCGGCCAACGTTGAAAGTCTTTTTGCCTGCCGATACGGTGCGGAACCGGGCGGCAGTTATTGTTTGTCCGGGTGGCGGCTACCATACGCTGTTGACCGTACGCGAAGGCAGTCGGGTAGCCCAACGCTTTAACGAGGAGGGTGTAGCCGGTTTTGTTTTGAAATACCGCCACCCCAACGACGCCAATCTGGAAGATAAGACAATTGCACCTTTACAGGATGCACAACGGGCCATTCAAATAGTACGCGAACATGCCGCAGAGTGGGGAATAGATCCAAACCAAATCGGGATAATGGGCTTCTCTGCCGGTGGCCACGTGGCGGCTACTGTCGGTACCCACTATGACGACCCGGTCATAGATAACCCGCAAGGGACCAGCCTGCGTCCCGATTTCATGCTGTTGATCTATCCCGTTATCTCTTGCCGCGATGGTATCACTCATGGAGGATCTCGCCAGATGTTATTGGGTGCCGCTCCTACCGAGGAGCAGATCAAGCGTTTTTCCAACGAGGAGCAAGTCTCCTCCACCACACCTCCCACCTATTTGACACACGCCAACGACGATACCGTAGTGCCGATAGAGAACAGCCTGCTGTTTTACCAGGCCTTGCGACGGAACGGTATCCCGGCAGAGTTGCATATCTATTCGAAGGGAGAACACGGATACCTGCAAGAACCCGCTTATGAAGAGTGGATGGACGATTGTTTGCAATGGATGGCACGTAACGGATGGATCAAATAAAAGAATCCGCTCGTGGAAAAAGCCGGCAATCCGGTCGGTACTGTTCCACTGCAAAACGAAAAATTCTTGTCTTAAATAAAAGGAGAGCATCTGGATTATCCAGATGCTCTCCTTTTTTGTTATGATTCAAATAAAAAATGTCGTCTTATCGCGGAAGAACATTTATCTTCAACTTGGCATAGGCCCTGTTCACTTTCTCCAACGCCTCCTCAACCGTATCAGCACTTGCCAGCAAAACACCCAGCCGACGGTGTCCGTTTACTTCGGCCTTACCAAAGATACGAATCTGTACATCCGGTTCACTCAAAACATTTTCCAGGTTATCAAATTCTACCTTATCGGTATCTCCTTCTACCACAATCGCTTTGGAGGCCGACGGCCGGTAAAAGCGTACCGCAGGAATGGGCAGCCCCAATATGGCCCGGGCATGGAGGGCAAATTCAGACATATCCTGAGAAATCATGGTAACCATTCCGGTATCGTGCGGACGGGGAGAAACCTCGCTGAACAATACGTTGTCACCCTTGATGAACAGTTCTACCCCGAAGATGCCGTATCCACCCAGAGCTCCGGTTATTTTCGCTGCCACCTCCTCGGCTTTTTTCAAGGCCTCGGAACTCATGGCTTGGGGTTGCCAGGATTCGCGGTAGTCGCCATCTACCTGATGGTGTCCGATCGGTTTCAGGAAAGTAGTCCCTCCGCTATGGCGGACGGTAAGCAACGTAATTTCATAATCGAAATCGATAAATCCTTCTACAATTACCCTTCCGGCTCCGGCACGACCGCCCTCTTGGGCATTTTGCCAGGCGCGTTCGATATCGTTTTCGTTTCGTACCACGCTTTGCCCATGCCCCGATGAGCTCATAATCGGTTTTACCACGCAGGGTATCCCGATGCTGTGTACCGCCTGGATAAACTCCTCTTTGGTGGAAGCAAACTGATAGGGAGAGGTGGGAATTCCCAACTCTTCGGCTGCCAAACGGCGTATCCCTTCGCGGTTCATCGTCAGGAAAGTGGCGTGTGCGGTAGGAATGACGCGGAACCCTTCCTTTTCCATCTTTTCCAAAGTAGGAGTGGCGATGGCCTCTATCTCGGGGATGATATAATCGGGTTTCTCTTTTTCGATGATAGCTTGCAGTTTTTCGCCATCCAGCATAGAAAGCACATACGATTTATGGGCTACCTGCATGGCCGGAGCATTGGGATATTTATCCAGCGCTACTACCTCTATTCCATAACGTTGCAGTTCAATGGTTACCTCTTTGCCCAATTCGCCCGAACCGCACAGCAGGGCTTTCTTCCCTACTTTCGATAATACCGTTCCTATTTTTGTCATAATTTTTATTTGTTTTTCGATCCGTATCGTTTACCAATACACGTTTCAAAATTAGCGATTTTTTATGGCTTTAAGGCTGAAAGCGGCCAATAAATTGCGACTTCGGTTGTAAATTTATATCGGGAAAGAAAAAAAATTTTTTTCGTATATTTGGATAATATAAGATGCGGCTCGGTGTAGTTCAATTTGAAAATGTCGTTTTCATTTGTCTCTGCTTATGCCTCTTTCTATTTTTGTTTAGAATCCATATTTAATGCAGTACCATGAAAAAATATTTTATCCCCCTTTTTTTGATAGCCTTTTTCTGGTTGACATCGTGTGTGTCGGTGCCTCGAAAGCAACTCTCGCGGATGATTCCGCAATCAATCCATACGGCAGTAAAGTAGGCCTATGCCATGGCCGAATCGTTGCGAACGGATACAACACGCCTGCCTCGAAGCATAGATAGCCGGGGTAATCTAATGACCTCCGATTCCCGATGGTGGTGTAGTGGCTTTTTCCCGGGGTCGTTGTGGTACTTGTATGAATTGACGGGTCAGGATTCGCTTCGGGTATTGGCCGAAAGTTTTACACGACGGGTGGAACGGGAAAAGTTTACCACCAACAATCACGATGTCGGTTTTATGATATATTGCAGCTTCGGCAATGGATATCGGTTGACCCGAAATGCCTCTTATCCAGAGGTTATGCTCACGGCAGCTCGTTCGTTGTCAACTCGCTACAATCCAAAAATCGGGCTGATCCGTTCGTGGGACTCTCATAAACAACGTTGGCAATATCCGGTTATTGTGGACAATATGATGAACCTGGAACTGCTGATGTGGGCAACCCGTTATTCGAGAGACTCCTCTTTTTACAAGATAGCCGTCAGCCACGCCGATAAAACAGCAGAGAACCATTACCGGCCCGATAACAGTTGCTACCACGTGGTATCTTACGATCCGAAAACGGGAAAACCCGAGAAGAAGGAGACGGGACAAGGCTATGCAGACGAATCGTCGTGGGCCCGCGGACAGGCATGGGGGTT
>DVNA01000063.1 GCA_018714665.1 Candidatus Gallibacteroides avistercoris
GACATCTTGCGGTCGGTGGTATGCAACATCTTGGTCATGTGCATGATCTTGGCACGCAACGGGGCCATGCCAGCTCCACCTCCTA
The DNA here is from genome assembly GCA_018714665.1 of Candidatus Gallibacteroides avistercoris. Classification (GTDB taxonomy): domain Bacteria; phylum Bacteroidota; class Bacteroidia; order Bacteroidales; family CHK158-818; genus Gallibacteroides; species Gallibacteroides avistercoris. The sequence goes on from DVNA01000063.1 coordinate 86, forward strand.
CCCACATCATTTCACGCTTGGAGTCGAATATGGGATGGAAATCGCCATAAGGGCCGCTCATCTTCACCTTGTCGCCCGGTTTGAGGCTGAAAATATAGGACGATGCGATACCCGGCATCACATCCTGGAATCCAACCTGCGGTTTGGGTTTGAACGGAGGCGTGGCAATACGCACCGTCAACATGATACGGTCGCCCTCTGCCGGATAATTGGCCATCGAATAGGCCCGGATGGTGGGTTCGGTATTCTTGCACTTCAACCCGAACAACCCGAACTTTTCCCACGCAGGCAGATATTCGGGGGTAATCAGGTCTTTGTCTATATCTTTGTCGTAATCCATTTCATAAGTAGGGATGCTGATCTGGGCATACGACCCGGGAAGGAAGTTCATGTGTTCGCCTTCGGGCAAGGCCACGATAAACTCTTTGATAAAGGTAGCCACGTTTTTATTGCTGATTACCTCGCACTCCCACTCTTTCACGCCCAAAACAGATTCGGGCACCTTGATGGCCATATCGCCTTTCACCTTCACCTGACAACCCAAACGCCAATGGTCTTTCTGTTGTTTCCGGCTAAAATGGCTCACTTCCGAGGGAAGGATCTCTCCGCCACCCTCTACTACCTGACATTTGCACTGTCCACACGAGCCTTTTCCGCCACAAGCCGACGGCAGAAAAATCCCGTTTGCCGACATGGTATTCAACAACGTACTGCCCGATTCAACGTCGATTGTCTCTTCGCCATTGATGGTTATTTTTACTTTTCCCGAAGAGACCAGTTTCTTTTTCGCCACCAAAAGAATGGCTACCAGAAGCAATGTCAGGACCAGGAAAATAACAACTGACGATAAGATGGTTAATGTTCCTATCATTTCTATATACTGTTTTTATTGTATGATACTCGGTTTATAGTTTTATTCCCAAAAAACTCATAAAGGCAATTCCCATCAATCCGGTAATGATGAAGGTGATGCCGATGCCGCGCAACGGAGCGGGGACATTGGAGTAGGAAAGTTTTTCGCGGATGGCGGCTATGCCCACTATGGCCAGCAACCAACCCAATCCAGAGCCTACGCCATATACAACTGCGGCCGTAACGTCGGGGAAACTGCGTTGCTGCATAAACAGCGATCCTCCCAATATGGCACAGTTTACGGCAATCAATGGCAGAAAGATTCCCAGTGAAGCATAGAGCGACGGGGCATATTTTTCTACCACCATCTCTACCAGCTGTACCATCGAGGCAATGACGGCAATAAACATAATCAAGCTCAGGAAACTCAGATCGACATCTTTGAATTCTTCGCCCAACCAGGCCATCGCTCCGGGTTTAAGGATGTAATTCTCCAACAGATAATTCACCGGCAAGGTGATGGTAAGCACAAATGTTACGGCTACCCCCAACCCGATAGCGGTCTTTACATTTTTGGAGACGGCCAGATACGAACACATTCCCAAAAAGTAAGCGAAAATCATATTATCTATAAAGATAGATTTTACGAACAGATTCAAATTTTCCATTTTCTTTTATTTTGAGGGTTAGCCACTTATTTTTCCTGTAAATCCTTGTTCCGGGAACGATGCACCCAAATGACGCAGGCAACGGCAATCAGCGCCATGGGAGGGAGAATCATCAATCCGTTGTTTTCGTATCCCAGATCGTACATGAACTGGGGAATCACCTGTACGCCGAACAGCGTACCGGAACCGAACAACTCACGGAAAAATGCCACAATGACCAGAATCATTCCATATCCCAACCCGTTCCCGATGCCATCGAGGAACGACTCCCACGGGCCGTTACCCAACGCAAAGGCTTCCAAACGTCCCATCAGGATACAGTTGGTGATAATCAATCCGACAAAGACGGAAAGTTGTTTGCTGACTTCGTATGCGTAGGCTTTCAGAATCTGATCGACCACGATTACCAACGCCGCCACCACTACCAGCTGGACGATGATACGGATGCTGTTGGGGATGGTATGGCGCAACAACGATATAAATACATTGGCGAAAGCGGTAACCACCGTTACCGAAAGGGCCATGACGAAAGCGGGTTCCAACTTGGCCGTCACGGCTAATGCCGAACATATACCCAGAATCTGAACGATGACCGGATTGTTCTTTGAAATCGGCCCTAACAATATCTCTTTATTCTTTTTAGACAACATAACTCTTCTCTCCGCTTATTTTAATGTCTTTAAAAAATCCTGATAGGGGGTTACGCAATTCAGCATCATGGACTGAACACCCTTGCTGGTGATGGTCCCCCCCGATATGGCATCGATATACTCGGCTCCGTTGGCCGGGGTTTGTCCCTTTTTTTCTACCGCTACCGACTTAAACTCTCCGTTTACGAACAGGTGTTTTCCGGTATATTGCCCCGAGAAAGACTCGGTGGCTATCTCGGCACCCAAACCCGGAGTTTCTCCCTGATGCGAGAAATAGGCTCCATAGATGGTATTACCGTCGGCATCTACCGACACATATCCCCAAATCGGGCCCCACAAACCGGCTCCATACATGGGCAGGATGTATTTCTTCTCTCCATTGTCCAGCGTACAGACAAATACCGGCAACCGACGTTCGGCATCGGGCAGTTTGCTTTGTACGGCAATGTCTATCGTAAAGGCATCTCCCTCCGTTTTTTGCCCCTTGGCATCCACCACAAATGATTCGGTGATGTATTTCTGATACAGCTGGGCGGCATCCTTGGCCGTCGATGCAATCTTTACGGAACTCAGTATCTGCGATTTTTTATCGACCTCGATATTCATCTGCTGAACAGGTTTCAACGTCAATGCGGTAAACGCCAAAACCGCCGCTACAACAATTACCATTACCGAGGCATATATAATCGTATATGTATTACCTTGCTTGTTCATAATCTCTCTTTGTTTATGCGTTTATCTTAGCTCTTTTTTGACGGCGTTTTATATTGGCCTCTACCACGAAATAGTCGATGAGCGGAGCAAATACATTCATCAGCAAGACGGCCAGCATGGCGCCTTCGGGATAACCTGAGTTATATACCCGGATAATGATGGCGATAACCCCAATCAGGAAACCGTAAATATATTGTCCGGTCTGGGTACGCGATCCGGTAACCGGGTCGGTAGCCATAAAGACGGCGGCAAAGGCAAATCCGCCCAAACAGATCTGTTCCCACGGCGAGAGCAATGTCCCCGGAATAGCGGGCGTGGCAAAGAAATTGCAGATATATCCCATGACAACGCCTCCGACAAAAACCGATAGCATGATCCGCCAACTGGCTATCTTGGTATAGAGCAAAATAGCGGCTCCTATTAAAATGGCCAACGTGGATGTTTCGCCGATAGATCCGGGTATCAGCCCCAGGAAAGAGTCCCACAGCGAAATGGGTTCACCCACGATGTTGGTCAGGTTCAAGGTATCGCCGGCATTCACGGCTACCTGTCCCAGCGGGGTGGCTCCGGAGTATCCTTCGACCACCGAACCGGCTCCCAGACCGAACGTATCGGAGGTACGGACAAAGACATTGTCGCCCGACATCTTCCCGGGATAGGAGAAGAACAACACGGCTCTGGTAACCAGCGCCACGTTGAAAATATTCATCCCCGTACCGCCGAAGACCTCTTTGGCAAAGATAACGGCAAAGGCCGTGGCCACGGCAATCATCCACAACGGGGTATCTACCGGGACAATCATCGGAATGAGCATCCCCGTTACCAGGAAGCCCTCCTGTATTTCGTGCCCGCGCATCTGGGCGGCGGTAAACTCTATGCCTAACCCCACCACGTAGGCAACGACTATTTTGGGTAATACGGCCAACAGACCGAACAGGAAGGTCATGACAAAACCGGCATCCTGCCCGATAGCCAGGTAGTGCTGATACCCCACATTGTACATCCCGAACAGCAAGGCCGGGATCAAGGCCAGGATAACCACCGATATGGCTCGCTTGGAGTCTATGTTATCGTGAATATGCACGCCGCTTCGGGATGTGGTATTGGGTACGAAAAGGAAGGTTTCCAACCCTTCAAAAACAGAATGGAACATTTCCAGCTTTCCTCCCGCCTCGAAGTTGGGCTTAATTTTATCGATAAATTTTCTCAGTGCTTTCAAAATATTCTATTTTTATGTTTATACTCTTTCTTACATCATCTCCCTCATCAATTCGTCGAGACCGTTGCGAATGATTTTCTGCACTTCGAGTTTGGAGGTATCTACAAACTCGCACAGCGCCATATCTTCGGGCGCGATTTCATAAATCCCCAGATTTTCCATTTTATCGACATCGAAGGCTAACGTCGCTTTTATCAGAAACTCGGGAAGAATGTCCATAGGCAATACCTTGTCGTACTCGCCGCTCATGATGATGGCCCGACGGCCCCCGTGCAGACGGGCATCCATGACGTATTCCTTATTACGGCCCGACAACCAGCTGAAAAAGGTATGGCTGACGCTGAATTTTCCCCATCCGGGGACGGCCCACCCCAGGAACTCGTAATGTTCGTCTCCTTCGGGGATGACCGTTATCTGAGAATGGGGTGCACAGAGATACCCGGAAGCGTCTACCCGTGTTCCGGTCAATACGTTTCCACTGATAAAGCGTTGGTGATAGGCCGACTTTTTGACATTATCGCCCAATATGGAGGATATCTTGGCTCCGATAACGGTTTTTACATACATCGGATTCTCTATCTCGGAACCGGTAACGGCCACCAACCGGGTGAAATCGACAATGCCCTTATTGAACAACCGCCCGATCATAAGCACATCGAAAGCGTTGAGTGTCCAAACCGTTTCGCCCTTGTTGACCGGTGCAATGTGATGAATCTGTACTCCGACATTGCCTGCCGGATGGGGCCCGTCGAACGATACGCAAACGGCGTTCTTAACGGGAAACTCTTTCCCGGCTTTCATCCCTACATACACCTTGCCGTCGGTCAGTTTGGCCAACGCATCGATTCCTGTCTGGAAATCCGCTTCCTGACCGCGTACCACGAAATTGAAATCGGGAGCCAACGGAGCCGAATCGAAAGCTGAAACGAAAATGTCGCGAGGAGTTACTTCGGGATTGGCTATGACATCGTACGGACGCTGTTTGATAAATGCAAACATACCCGCTTCCAGAAGAAGCTCTTTTACCTGTTGTGCCGAAAGTGCATCCACACGCTGTTTACCGAAATCCTTATATGTCTGTTTTTCATCCGCCTTCACGGTAATGTCCAACACCTTACGGCGTTCTCCTCGGGTAACGGACGTTACCTCTCCGCTCACGGGAGAGACGAATTGCATTTGCGGACGGTTTTTATCCACCATCAACGGTGCTCCTGCTTCCACCTTATCGCCCACTTTTACCACCACTTTGGGTACTATTCCGTGGTAATCGTCGGGAATCAGGGCGTAAAACTCAGACATGGGTGCATCCTTGACAACCGGTTGAGGTTTTCCTTTCAGGTTGATATCCAGCCCTTTTTTTAACTTTATCACATTTGCCATATTTCAACAAATAGGGTTTTTAATTTGGGTGCAAAGGTACTACTTTATTTTGGTAGATTTATATACAAACGACAGAAATAAAGAAAATTTTCTCTATTTAATTCTGCGACAATCACAAAGATATATACATGAGATAGATAGCTGCGCATATTTCTTTTCCGATAAGGCCGGCACCGATCCGATACGGTACGACAAAAAAGCCGTTTCCTGAACAAACGGCTATAAGAAAAGGTATTGTGTTTTCTGCTGTTTTTACTGCATCTCGCCCGAGAAACCGCGCTGTTTATCGCGATAGAGCTGGTAGCGGTATATCAGGCACGTCAAGACGAAATAGGCTCCGGTCTGTATCCACAACGCCAAGTAGGCATCTTTCACCTCGTATATCTCCGACCCTCCGGTACTCATCTTCACAAAACCTTCCACGCCAAAGGTCGATGGAATCAAATAACCGATGTAACGCCACACCGGTGGCATGGCATACGTAGGCCACGTAATACCCGAGATAAAGAGAAATACCAACGAGGAGAAGACAAAAAGCAGGAATG
>DVNA01000064.1 GCA_018714665.1 Candidatus Gallibacteroides avistercoris
CCATACTAATGTTGGTACTGGCCATTATGCTGCTTGGGAAGATATCATACGACCAATTAAGCGTTGATTTGCTCCCCAACCTGAACAATCCACGTCTATTCGTGGAAATTGAGGCAGGGGAACGTCCCCCCGAAGAGATAGAAAAACAATTTATCAAAAATATGGAGTCGATGGCCGTACGTCAAAGCGATGTCGTATCGGTATCATCGGTTATCCGGGCTGGCTCTGCCCGTATCACCGTAGAATACAACTGGGGGAAAGATATGGACGAAGCATTCCTGGATCTCCAAAAAGCCATGAATTCATTTAGCCAAAACCAAGACTTAGATGAACTGACAATTACACAACACGACCCGAATACCGACCCGGTTATTCTGGTAGGATTGTCGCACCAAACCATTACGGATATGGCCGAAATACGAAAAGTAGCCGAAAGCTATATCCGCAATGAACTGGTACGGTTGGAGGGCGTCGCTGACGTTACGCTCTCCGGCGAGGAGGTATCGGATTTGGTGATAAAAACCGATCAATATAAAATGGATGCGTTCGGTATCACCATAGAGACCCTCACCAGTAAAATAGAAGAAAACAACCAACGCCTTTCCGGAGGACGTGTTAGCGAATTGGGACAACAATACATCGTACAAGGGGTCAACTCGTTAACGGACATCAGTGATTTTGAAAACCTGATTGTCGGATACAAGGCTATAAATTCAACAAGCACAGGGGAGACAACAACCTCTTCTACTTCTACCTCAACATCTGCAACAGAGACCAAAGCTCCAATTTACCTGAAAGACCTGGCAAGCGTAAGTTTTGAAAACAAACGTCCTGACAATATCGTACGTATCAACGGTGTACGCAGCATCGGTCTTTCGGTCTTCAAGGAAATGCAATATAACACGGTAAAGGTTGCACAAAATGTTATTGAAGAGCTCAAAAACATAGAAAAAGCCCTACCCGGATATCATTTTGAGGTTATTAGCAATCAGGCTACCTTTATAAACAGCGCTATCGGTGAGGTAAAAGACAGTGCGGTATTAGGAATTATATTGGCTGTTATCGTATTGTATTTGTTCTTACGTCGTTTAGGGATTACTCTAATCATTGCAGCTGCCATTCCCATTTCAATCATCGCTACATTCAACCTGATGTTCTTCAATGACTTGTCTTTAAATATTATGACATTGGGTGGTTTGGCTCTCGGTGCTGGGATGTTGGTAGATAATGCAATTGTCGTCATCGAAAGTATTTTCAGAAATCGGGAAAAGGGATTAAGTGTTCGGGATGCTGCTGTAACGGGAACGGAAGAAGTGGCAACTGCCGTCAGTGCCTCTACCTTAACAACTATCGTGGTATTCCTCCCGATTGTTTACCTGCACGGAGCTTCTGGGGCCTTGTTTAAGGACCAGGCATGGACGGTAGCATTCTCGTTGTTGTCATCTCTCTTTGTAGCAATCTTGGTTATTCCGACATTCTACAACAGTATGTTCGGAAAGAAAAAGAAAATAGCCCGGGAAGATTTCAAGTCAGTACAAGTAACCGGTTACGGTAACTTTTTAAGAAAGGTTCTACAACATAAAACACTGGTAATCGGTTCATCCATCGGATTGCTGATTTTCTCAATCTGCCTGATACCGTTTATCGGAACCGAATTTATGCCACGGGCCGAAGGTAAAACATTCTCTATTACAGTTAAACTTCCCGAAGGAACACGGTTGGAACGTACCGCCTCGACTATCGACAATTTGGAACAACTCCTATATACCGTATCCGGAGATTCTCTCTGTACTATATACACCCACTCGGGAGAAGGTAGTGGATCGGATAACGCCATCTTTGAAGGAGAAAATACGGGTATAATGAAAGTAATTCTTTCCGAAAATGCTCCACTCGAACCCGAAGCAGTTATATCCAGATTTTTGGTAGCTACCGAAAATGTTGACGGATTGGAACTGGCATTTAAAAACGATGAAAACTCGTTAAGCTCCCTGTTAGGGACCGAAGGTGCTCCCATTGTAGTGGAAATCAAAGGAGAGGAACTGGAAGATATCTCCCGCATCACCGAAGAGGTAAAAGAACGGATGCTGAACATCAAAGGGTTGTACAACGTGGTCACCTCCATTGAAAACGGTGCTCCCGAACTGCTCATCTCCGTCAATCGGACATTAGCCGGTATGAACGACATCAGCGTATCAACCATTGTACAACAGATTCAACAACAACTCGAAGGTTCGGAAGCCGGACAGATGGAGTATCGCGGAGAAATGCGCGACATCATCATCAAAGTTCCAGAAATCAACCGTTCTCAACTGAATTCTCTAATTATTAAAAACGGTACACAGGAATTCAGATTACAGGAAATCGCTACCATTACTCCGGCAAACGCACCCAAGGAAATTCTTCACCGCGACCAAGACCGTATTGCCAACATCCTGGCCGATCTTGAAAAAGATGCATCTTTGGACAAAGTTGCCAACGAGATTAGAGCTGCCGTAAGCGACATCGAACTACCGGCAAACTGCTCAATAACCGTCAGCGGGGAAGAAGAGAAACGGCAAGAGTCCATGAACAGTTTGATGTTTGCCTTGGCTCTTTCAATCATTCTTGTCTATATGGTAATGGCTTCGCAATTTGAATCTTTGTTACATCCGTTCACCATTTTATTGACGATACCTGTTGCTTTGGTAGGAGCCATCATCTTGTTCTGGCTTACCGGAACAACCATCAACATCATGGGTGTTATCGGGATTGTCATGTTGTCGGGTATCGCCGTAAACAATGCAATTATTTTGATAGACCGCATCAACCAGTTGAAAGCAACCGGAATGAGCCTGACAGACTCTATCGTAGAAGCTGGTCAGCAACGTATCCGGCCTATCATCATGACCAGTTTGACGACGATATTGGCCCTTTTACCAATGGCATTCAGTTTCGGAGACGGCGGATCATTACGATCGCCGATGGCAATAGCCGTTATCGGAGGTCTGATTACATCAACCGCTTTGAGTTTGATACTTATTCCGTGCGTATATGACGTATTTGAACGGATGAAAGAATTTTTCTCCCGTAAAACGGAAAAACAATAACAGAACAATACAACCGGTGTTTTTATATTAATACACCTAAAATGAAATAGTAAGTTCATGAATTTTGTAATAAACAGACGAATAACCATCTGTATGCTCTTCATCGCATTCACGATGCTGGGATACATCTCGTACAAGCAACTTTCCGTAGAATTGTTGCCTAACGCAGAGCTCCCGGAACTGTACGTGAATGTTACGTCTCAATCCGACGTTAATCCATCGTATATGGAACAACAGGCGATTATCCCGATAGAGGGGGCGATAAGTGGTATAGATGGCGTAGAAAATATCGAATCTACTGCAAGTAACCAGAACGGGTCTGTCAGAGTCGATTTTAAGAAGAATGTGAACTTTAAATACACAACCTTAAAACTTCAAGAAAAGATCAACGAAGTGGCTAAAACTCTGCCAGACGGATTCTCCGTGAGTGTCCAGAAGGTAAGTGTGAACCAGACCAACAACAATTTTATGAGCCTGCAAGTAACCGGCTCGGGGGGGGTTGACAGAATCAGAAGTATCGTCGATGAAGAAATTACTCCTGAACTGGAAAATATCGACGGGGTTGCCTCGGTTTCCGTTTACGGTGGTCGGGAAAAAGCCATCGAAATACAACTGGATCCGGATGCCTGCAAAGCGCTTAACATTACTCCCTCGCGCATCAGTTCGTTGTTGAGCCAAAATGCCCAGGACAGGACCTTTGTGGGATATGTAACCGAACCCAATGGTCAATATTTCGTTCATGTCAATTCTACCTATTCAAAAGTATCGGATATTGAAAATGTAGTGGTCTCTTCGGGACCGGTGTTGTTGAAAGACATTGCAACTATATTTTTCGATCTAAAAGATGAAACCAGTTACAGCCGTATAGACGGAAAAGAGGTAATCTCCGTTACGTTAGTAAACGATGCTCAAAGCAATTTAATAGAATTGTCTCACAGAACATTGGACAAAATAGATGAATTGAACAAGAGTTTGGCTCCGTTCGACGTGCAGATTGTCGTGCAAAACAACAACGCACAAACCATTGAAGATAATGTTCATCAAATTACCGACTTAGCCATTTCCGGAGGATTGTTGGCCATTATCATCCTTTGGTTCTTCTTGCGAAATCTCCGGCTGGTGTTCTTCATTGCCCTTTCTATCCCTATCTCTATTTATACGGCATTCAATTTCTTCTATGCATTCGGTATTTCCATCAACAGCTTGACGCTGGTAGGGATGGCTTTGGCCGTAGGGATGTTGCTGGACAACAGCGTTGTGGTGTTGGAAAATATTTACCGGCTGTCCGGGCAGGGACTAAGCCCCGAAAAATCGGTAACACAAGGGACAAAAGAGGTATGGAGATCCATCCTGGCCGCTACACTGACAACCATTACGGTTTTCCTGCCCTTTGCCTTTTCGGATGATATGTACATCAAACTGATGGGATCGCACATCGGGGTATCCATCATCTCTACGTTGGGGGTATCTTTAATCGTTGCACTCTTATTCATCCCGATGACGACATACATCATGTTGAAAAAGAATCAGGGAAAGAGTGTATTTTACGAAAAATTATCCATTACCCAGCGAGCCGTACAAATCTATCTGGTATTGCTCAAATTCAGTATGCGCTATCCGGGGGCCGTCATCGGTACGGCTGTCGTTACCTTGTTTGTTACGCTGGTTTTATCGTTGTCCATGAATGTGCAACAAATGAAGACGGTCGAAGCAGACCAGATAAACGTCTCCATTACAATGCCGACGAACAACACATTGGAATCTTCGGATCAGATTATGCGCACGTTGGAAGACAAACTCAGCGACATTCCAGAACGGAAAAGCCTGAGTGTACGCGTTACCGAAGAGAGCGGATCTATGACGCTTACCTTGCAAGAAGATTTTTCGAAGATAGCAAACCGAAAAATAACAGACATCATCTCGGATGTTTACAGACGGCTGCAATCAGATGCCAGACTGAACATTACCGTATCTTCGGGTGTCAGCAGCAACGGACAAAGCGGCAGTAGCATGAGCGGATTGAATAACTTTATGCGATTGCTGGGTGTAGGAGACAACAGCGAAGAGATTATCATCAAAGGTACAGACTTCGAAACGATGCAATTAATTGCCCAGGACCTGCGCTATTATATTTCTGAATTGGATTTTATTGCCAATACACGGGTATCGTTTCAACAAAGAAGACCGGAACTCCATTTAAGTTTCGACCAGCTATTGTTAAACTCTTACGACATATCCAGATCCAATATCCAGTCCGGATTAAGCAGTTTAAACAGCGAACTATCTTCGGGAACAACGTTGAAAATAGGTAACGATGAATACGATATCGTTATCCGAGAAAAAATGACGGAGGAAGAAGAGGAAAGAGCTGAACGGGAAAAAACCGTCGATGATTTGCGCGCCGTACAAATTGAAAATTCAAGCGGTGGATTACACGATTTACAAGCGCTGGCTGGAATCAAATACACCAGAGGACTTTCACAAATTACCCGCGTTAACCGCGACAAAGAGATTACCATCACATACCAGATATCTCAAAGTGAAGACCTGCCGAAAGCCGTATTGGAAAGTTATCGGTCAGAAATAGACGAACTGTTGGCCCAATACAACCTTCCCTCGGGGATAGCCATAGAACTGGTTCGGGACGAAGACTCGTTTGCCGATTTCAAGTTCCTATTATTGGCCGCATTTATTCTAATTTTCATGATCCTGGCATCGGTATTTGAATCGGTCGTAACGCCGTTTGTACTGCTCTTCTCGATTCCGTTGGCAGCTATCGGATCGTTGGTAGCACTGTTGCTCAGCAATAACAGCTTGTTAAATGCCAATACCCTCACCGGATTCCTTATCTTGTTGGGTGTCGTGGTAAATAACGGTATCATATTGATAGACTATGCCAATATCCTGCGCAAACGGGGATACCGACGCAACAGAGCCTTGATTATGGCCGGATTATCGAGAACCCGTCCGATATTGATTACCTCTATTACTACGATTGTGGCCATGTTGCCCTTGGCTTTGGGTGATGACGAATATGCAGGAGCCATCGGTGCTCCGTTTGCCATTACGGTAATCGGCGGATTGTCATTCTCGGCCTTGTTAACCTTGATTTTCATCCCGACCGTATGTATGGCCCTCGAAAACATCTTGGCATGGTATCGCACTCTGGGCAAGAAGATGTATATCTTGCACGCCATCCTGTTTGTCATAGGAATATGGATTATCGACTATTATGCCAGCAGTCTGTTGTGGCAGATCATCTACCTGGTAGCATTAATTGCCCTCATACCGGGAGGAACATACTTTGCACAGACCAGTCTGCGCAGAGCCAACAGCTCTATCATCAGTCCCGACGAACCGATTGTTATCAGTATCCAGAATCTGGTAAAAATCTACGATTGGCCGAATTGGTTTGTACGCCAATGGCAAAGCGGTATCAACATCCGCCGACGCCTGGGATTGGACAGTGATTTCCACCAGTTGAGAGATTTCAAACACATGACGTGGCAAGTTGCTATTGTTGGATTCCTGGTATATCTGGCCTATTTCTATATGGAGAACACGTTCTGGATATTCGTACTCTCCATCGCAATATACGCCTCGGCAATGGGCTTCTGGTCGAATATCAAGAAATATTTCGCCTATAATTTTCCACAGGAAGCTACCACGTTGCGTTATGTCGATAGAACCATCTTCTGGGGCTTACCTATCTTCTTCCTATTCGTATTTTTCGACAAGATGGGAAATGTCGGGCTGGTCATTGTTCTGGGAGTGCTGTGGATACTGGGGCTTATCATCTCCAAAACATCCGACTATCTGTATGACAACAATATCAATATCGAACGTGTTACCGGCCGATTTGCAGCATTCAAAAAGACGTTCTTCCGCATTACCAAATCGATTCCGCTTATCGGGAAAAAACGGAGACCGTTCAAAGCCCTGCGGGGTGTATCGTTCGACATACACACCGGTATGTTTGGCTTGTTAGGTCCTAACGGTGCCGGAAAATCGACATTGATGCGTATTATATGTGGTATCTTTGAACAAAGTTACGGTACCATCTGGATCAACGGTATGGACACGCGTATTTATCGTGAAGAGTTGCAAAGTCTGATCGGATTCCTCCCGCAAGAATTCGGTACATACGAGAATATGACGGCATGGGAATTCCTCGATTATCAAGCCATCCTAAAAGGCATTATAGATGATAATGTCCGGAAAGAACGACTTGAATATGTATTGAAAGCTGTACATATGTACGAACGCAAAGATGCCAAAATCGGATCATTCTCCGGTGGTATGAAACAACGTATCGGTATTGCCCTGATCTTGTTGCATCTGCCGCGTATCCTGGTAGTAGATGAACCAACCGCAGGTCTTGACCCGCGCGAACGTATCCGTTTCCGGAACCTGCTGGTTGAGTTGAGTCAGGAACGTATCGTTATCTTCTCAACCCACATTATCGAGGATATTTCAAGTTCTTGTAACCAGGTAGCCGTCATCAACAAAGGCGAATTGAAATACTACGGTGTTCCGAATGATATGATCAACCTGGCATTAGGAAAGGTATGGCAATTCACCATCAGTGAAGAAGAATTCGATAAACTCGACAAAAAATTGGTAATTATACATATGCAGGACGAAGATATGATCAAGGTACGTTACTTGTCGGAAGAAAAACCGAGAGAAAATGCCGTACTCGTCGAGGCCAACCTCGAAGACGCTTATCTATGTCTTCTAAAAAATATGTAATAAAAAAGTTATAACTATGACTTTGAAACAAACAGCCAGAATGCTGATGCAACTGTCAGCTTACAATATGAAGATCATTTTCGCCAATAAATTTATATGGTTCTTATTGGCTGCGTTTATCTTCTACGCAATCTTCATGTTTACAAGTGCCTGGGAAGGGAGTGTCCTCAACGAGGGGTTAATGTACAACTTGTTGCTTTTCCCCTGTATATTGCTCATCTTTTACCCCACGGTTTTCGGAATACAGAACGACGAAGACAACCGTATTTTGGAAATTCTGTTCGGGATACCCAACTACAAATACAAAGTGTGGGGCGTGCGATTGTTGTTGATATACATCTGCATATTTTTCGCATTGATCCTTTTCGGCTACATCGGGAACTACCTGCTCTACCCTATCAATCCGTTCAGTATGACGGTGCAACTGATGTTCCCTGCGTTGTTTTTGGGGAATCTGGCATTTTTGGTTTCGACCCTTACCCGAAGCGGAAACGGAACAGCCGTTATCATGATTATTCTGGGTATAGCCATATTTTTTATGAGCAACAGTCTATTGAGAAGCTCTCCTTGGGATGTTCTGTTAAATCCTTTCCAAATAGAACAGGGGCTGCATCCTGCTATCTGGGAAAACTACATCCTGCAAAACAGAATCTTTCTAATCGTGGGGGCTGTGGTTTGGTTCTTGGCCGGACTGCTGAACTTACAGAAACGAGAAAGATTCGTATAACGAAAAGTCTTCTCCTTGGAAACAAGGATAAAAGCACCTAAACTCCATAAAAAACGTTTTAGCTTTTAACTGTCTAAAACGTTTTTTTTACCACCAAATAAAACGGAAACCGGCTTCCCTTGAATTACCCGCTTTTAAGTTACTTATCCCTCTATACAAAAACAGGCCAAAGTTGTTTTTAACTTTGGCCTGTTTAGCTATAAACAAGTGGAGTTGGAGGGATTCGAACCCTCGTCCAAACGAGGAACTAATGTGCTTTCTACATGCTTATCTTCGCCTGATTTGTCGGGAATGAACAAGACCGAAGCCACCAATTCAAACCGTAGTCTCTATGTTTTTCGTAAGAGAATCGAGACGGTTCCCAAACTATTTCCGATATTACTGCACCGCTTGGCCGGAACGCTTCGGAACAACAGCATCCGAGCGATGTCTTGTCTTTGCAACTATTGCAAAGATTAAGCTAATCTACTGTACTTCGATTAAGCAGCAAGAGCGTAGTTATTTTCGCCATTTAAATTTTTGATGTCTGAGATTATAGAGCAAGCCATCCACGCTCTGCATGCTTACACACCACTTCTACCCGCTGTCAAAACCGGTCAACCCCATGATATGTGAGAACAAAGATACATCTTTTTGGCCAATATGTACTCTGTATTATCGATTATTGTAAAAAAACGACTATTTCTTCAACAGCATAATCACCTTGATGCACAAATCGAAAAAAACTATTTTGGAATTGGCATTCTGGGCAATGTCTGCCTCTGCCCTGCCGAACTCTTCCATCAGCGGATAGATGTTCCGCTCGGTAATGAACGGAGCAAAACGGGATGAGAATGCTGCCTCTTGTCTGTTCAGGTAGTTTATCTGGGGAATAGCCAGGTTATATATAAAATTCTCCCGAAGCATCCGTTGGCTGTACGCCAACAGTTTTTTTTGCCGTTCACGACCCAGCTCGGCAACCTCCTCGGTCCACTCTTTCAAGGCTTTTATCTTCCGACTGTATGCCAACCGCATCAAACGGACAAACAGATCGAAAAACAAAGAGTTCTCCTCTGACAGACGGATAGCCTCGACGGCCTTTACAAAACTTCCCCCTGAGGTATGCGCCACGGCAACGGCATCCTGCTCGTCGATTCCATATTGCCTTACCAGTTCGCGGGCAATGATTTCGTGGGGAATCGACCTAACCTGTATTTGTTGCGAACGGGACAAGATGGTATTCAGAATTTTATCCGGTTCATCGCTTACCAACAACAGTACCGTATTTTCATAAGGTTCTTCTATCACCTTTAACAATTTATTGGCACAAGTTTCATTCATTCGCTCAGGCAACCAGATAATCATGACTTTATAGTCCGATTCGTAGGTTTTCAAATTCAACTTCCGGATAATCTCATCGCTCTCTTTGGCATAAATCGTTGCCTGTGCGTTCCCGGCTCCGATATAGGCGAGCCATTGATCTAAATTAAAATAACTGTTTTCGTTGACAAACTCCCGCCATTGGGCAATATAATCGTCACAAACCGTCTCCTTGCTTCCCTTTTTTACAATTGGATACACAAAATGCAGGTCGGGATGCAGCAACGTATTGTATTTCTTACACGAAAGACATTCGCCACAAGCATCGTTCTCCTGTCGGTTGGTACATTGGATATAACGGGCATAGGCCAACGCCAAGGGAAACTTACCTACTCCTTCCCCGCCGGTAAACAGCTGAGCATGGGCAATACGACCACTTTTTACGGACTGTATCAGTTGCCGCTTTACCTCATCCTGCCCTATTACATCTCTAAAAAACATAACCGTTATTAAAATATGGTATCCGATGGAATCGTATCGGTCAAGGATGGTTCTTTGTCATTTTCCATAACGATACTATCCAACCGGGCCATAACCCGACTTTTCACTACCTCAAAGCTATCGCGCATCTCCGGACGGATAGAATCTGCGGGGGGAGAATCTATGGTCAAAGGGTTTACCGGAGTGCCATTTTTATGGACCCTGAAATCGAGATGAGGCCCCGTTGCTAATCCTGTACGGCCTACATAACCGATCAACTCGCCTTGACGGACCCGACTACCGACCTTGATTCCTTTGGCAAACCGGGACAGGTGCATATAGGTAGTGGTATAAACCGAGTTGTGCTTAATAACCAGGTAATTGCCGGCTCCTCCTCCCTGATAGGCTTTCTTGATCACCGTACCCTCGCCGATGCTGACAACCGGAGTACCGGTAGGCGCAGCGTAATCTACGCCGTGATGAGGCCGTACGATTTTCAATACCGGATGCCGGCGTGCATTGCTGAACCGGGAACTGATCCGGGAGAATTTCAACGGAGCTTTTAAAAAGGCCTTTTGCAGATTCTGCCCATTCTCGTCGAAATAGCTGACCGTTGAATCCTGGGCAAACGGAATGGCATAATACAACTCTCCCATATGGCTGAAAACAGCCCCCTGAATACCGGCTATCTCTACCTCTACGGTATCGTCGATACAGGCTTGATCATACAAAACCTTAAACCAGTCACCTTTGGCTATTCCGAAAAAGTCTATCTGCCAGGCATATATGTTCGACAAGTGATCGGACAGCAGCAAATCATTACCGGCATCGCTGATGGCGTTCCACAGCGAACTGGTTATTACCCCGGAGGCCTCTTTGGACTTGAAGGTTATATCCTTTTGGTAATTATATACCCGCAAGGGATTCTGCAAATCGAAAACGGTATAGTGCGTAGGCCGTTCCTGGTATATGAAATACAGGATATTGGCCAACGAAGTGTCACGCAACAAGGTATAAGGATTGCCGGCTTTCATCTTGGTAATATCGAAAACGCCTTCGCAACACTTGGACAACGAGTCTATCTTCCCGGCAGAGACACCTAGCTTGGTCAGTACTACCGAAAGGTTTTCTCCCGGTTTCAAGACACAATCCTCTACGTCCAAAGTATCTATGCAGATATCCAACAGATAGAGGTGTTCGACCGTATCTTCCGGAACGATATCCTGTTTCGTTTTGTCTGAACGGCAAGCCGGGATGACCGACAGCATCGCCCACGATAAAAACAGCAGGACAAATACATTCGTAATCTGTTTCATTGCTTTTTTGATTTAATACACTTGCTGGGCAATACGCTTAATACTCTGTGCCGCAGCCATGGAGTAGAAATGGATGCTGGGAACACCCGACGCCTTCAACGCTTTGGCTTGTAACGTACACCACTCTATCCCCACCTCCTTGGCCTCTTCGTCGCTTTTGCACTTAGCCAGCTCCACAGCCAACGGTTCAGGCAAATCGATGTGGAAAATCTTGGGGAGCACCGTTAATTGCGAACAGGCGGTAATCGGTTTTATCCCCGGAATGATGGGTACATGGATACCAGCCTGGCGACAGCTCTCTACAAACTGGAAATAACGCTCGTTGTCAAAAAACATCTGTGTTACCACATAATCGGCCCCGGCATCTACTTTGGCCTTTAACCACGCTATGTCCGATTGCATATTCGGTGCCTCATCGTGCTTTTCGGGATAACCGGCCACTCCATAAGAAAAGGGTATAG
>DVNA01000065.1 GCA_018714665.1 Candidatus Gallibacteroides avistercoris
ATAAAACTGGGATTCGGTTTATATTTTTAATCATCTCATTTGAAAAACAAGAAAAGGATATTTTTGAATAAAACCGTTATACCTTCACCCTACAAAAAATTTTTCATCATTCATAGATATTATATGCTCTAACACATAACTATTTAATTAAAATCACAAATTATGGAAATTGTACGCAACCTCAATGTAGCCGGGAAAGCCGTTTGTACCTGCGCGCTTTCTTTTACCTTGCTGGCTACTTCTTGCACGCAAGAACAGAACAAACTCACCCCCGAAGAGATTGCCAACGGATGGGTACTACTGTTCGACGGAAAAACTATGAATGGTTGGAGAAACTACAACAGCGACCAACTAACCTCCTGGGAGGCCGTAGATGGCACCATACGTGCCAAAGGGGACGGTAGTGATGCCAGCGGATATGTGGTAACGGACAAACAATATGAAAATTTCATCCTTTCATGGGACTGGAAACTATCGAAAGGCGGAAACAGCGGAATGCTCTACCACGTAGTAGAACGTCCGCAATTTTCGGTACCGTACGTTACCGGACCGGAATACCAACTAATCGATGAGCCGAACTTCCCCGAAAAACTGGAAGAGTGGCAAAAATGCGGCGTTGATTATGCCATGTATCTGCCGGATAAATCAAAAATGAAGATTAATCCCGCCGGTGAATGGAACAACTCCCAGATTGTATTTGACAACGGCCATGTAGAACACTGGATGAACGGAGAAAAGATACTCGAATTTGAAGCCTGGACAGACGATTGGCACGCTCGTAAAAACAGCGGCAAATGGGCAAATGCTCCCGAATACGGATTGGCCAAGAAAGGTGTTATCTGTTTGCAGGACCACGGCTATCCGGCTCAATTCCGAAACATCAAAATCAAAGAACTTCCTCGCAAAACCAAAGAGGTAAATCTGTTTAACGGCGTTGATCTAACCGGATGGGAAGTATACGGAACCGAAAAATGGTATGTAAAAGACAGCCTGCTAATCTGCGAAAGTGGTCCGGACAAAAAATACGGTTATCTGGCAACACGAGACTATTATGATGATTTTGAGCTGACGGCAGATTTCAAACAAGAAGCAGACGGAAATTCTGGAATTTTTATCCGCTCTTTTGTTGAACCGGATGTAAAAGTAAACGGATGGCAGGTTGAGGTTGCCCCGAAAGGGTTCGACACCGGAGGTATCTACGAATCGTATGGGAGAGGCTGGCTGATCCAAATCCCCGATGAAAAGGAAAACATCTTGAAACCCGGACAATGGAATACCATGCGCATCAAAGTACAAGGCGACAATGTACAAACGTGGTTGAACGGTCAAGAAATGGTAAATATCAACGACGAAAAAATAGGGAAAGGACAAGGACGTATTGCCCTGCAAATACACGACGGAGGCGGTATCAAGGTATTGTGGAAAAACCTGAAAGTAAAAACACTTTAATAGGCCCTTCCGCATAAGAGAGAGATTATCCTTTGACAAAGGGGGATAATCTCTCCTCTCTTACAAATCCATACAGACAAATCGTCACAGAAAAACACACAAAAAGATTGCGGCCCCCATATTACCTAACCGGACCCTAACAAACAACTACAACGACAAATCTTTTACTACAAACACATCTTTTTTATATGAAAAAAACAATACAACAACTGTTCTTTATTCTATTGTACTTCGTTATCGGACTATCCGTTCAAGCTCAAACCAAAGCCGAAGCAAACGGCTGGAAACTGGCAATCCAGTCATACTCGTTCCATCGATTTACCCTCATGGAGGCTCTCGACAAAACACAAGAATTAGGTATCAAATACATCGAAATATATCCGGGACATAAATTAGGCGGGAAGTTCGGAGACAAAGTATTCGATATCCATTTAGATGAAGCAACCCAAGAAGAATTAAAAACGATTGCTGCATCAAAAGGTATCCAAATCGTTGCCATGGGAGTAGCTGTACAAAACAATCCGGAAGATTGGGAAAAGTTATTCCAATTTGCTAAAAACATGGGCATGGAACTTATTACCTCTGAACCGGCCATCAATGATTGGGATTTGATTGACAAGTTAGTAAGAAAATACAACATCAGACTGGCCGTACACAACCATCCCCAACCGTCAACTTATTGGTCTCCGGAAGTTCTGTTGGAACAAATTAGCAACCGCAGTAAAAAAATCGGTTCTTGTGCAGACGTAGGACATTGGGCTCGTGCCGGGTTAAATCCGCTGGATTGTCTGAAACAATTACAAGGGAGAATCGGATCTCTTCATTTTAAAGATATTATGCCCAAGGTAGAGGGAGTAAACGAACAACACGATGTAGTCTGGGGTAATGGAGCCCTAAACACCACCGAATTGTTACGCGAATTAAGACGCCAGGATTTTGACGGTATTATTTCTATCGAATATGAATACAACTGGGACAACTCTGTACCCGACATAAAGAAATGCATTGAATATTACAACCAAACAACGGAAAGAATCTTTTAAAATTCATCACAAAATCCACATCATACCATCCGTTTTGACTTTTCAAAACGGATGGTATCTCTTTCTAAGATTTTTCATCTATTATATAACCCTTTTGTTCGTAAGTAAACACCGAAAAAATGACAATCGCCCAATTAGAGTATTTGATTGCCGTAGCCAATTACGGAAGTTTCTCAACAGCTGCCGAAAAATGTTTTGTTACGCAACCGTCATTAAGCATACAAATTAAAAATCTAGAAGACGAATTAGGCGTCATTTTATTAGACCGTAGCCGAAAGCCTGTGGTCCCTACCGAAACAGGCAATCTCATTATAGAACAGGCACAAGAAGCAATCTATTCGTTCTCAAAAATAAAAGATTGTATCGATTCTATTAAAGGAACCATTGCCGGAGAATTGCGAGTAGCCATTATTCCTACCATTGCTCCATACTGGGTACACCGGCTGGCACCGGCCATCATAAAAAAATATCCCCAAGTAAGGCTATACATCAATGAAATGATTACCCCGAACATCATCGAATCCCTACACAAAGGCCAGATAGATGTGGGCATATTAGCCGAAGGATTCGTCCCAAGCGATATACAAGAAGAGAAAATCGCCTCAGATGCATTTTTTGCGTTCATATCTCCTCAACATCCTTTATCCGATAAAAAGGAGATAGAACTGTCCGATTTGAAAAACCACAAAATTATACTATTGACCGAAGGTCACTGCTTCCGGGACCAGGTTATGTCTTTGTGTTCCTACTCAAAAAGAGAAAATCAATCTTTAACCATCGAGTGTGGTTCTATCGAAACGTTGATTCGCATTACATTATCGACAAAAGCCATGACTGTTATTCCCCAAATGGCACTTCCTTATATCGGAGAAAAGTTGAGGCCTTGTATCCGGCCAATAAAAGAGAAAGAGGCTCATCGGGTCATCACTCTGGCCCGCGGGAAACATACTGTTAAGAACAGCCTTATCCACGCTCTAAAAATGGAATTATTGGAGATAGCTTCCTCACTACCTTAAAAAACTTTAAAAGCAGAGAGAGGGCATATCTGGATTCAGATATGCCCTCTCTCTGCTTTAAAGAACCGTAAAGTCCGTTTCTATTTCTACTTTACAACAAATTTATGCGTTCCGGACGGCACGCTGAGCACAAGATACTCTCCCTCCTTACCCAAAACGGTATATTCTGCGGACTCTTTCAACGCTTTTTCTATAACCTCGGCATTAGCGCTAACCCTCGGTAAATACACTTGCGCCGAAGTATTGGCCGGAATGGTAATATTCCAGATGAACATCCCATCTCGTTTTTCCCATTCACTCACAATCTTTCCATACACCGAATTATACGAAGCCTTTACAAAATCCAGGCCATCGGGTATCTGCGGTTTCATAATGATTTTCTTGAAACCGGGTGCTGCCGGATCGCTCTTAATTCCTGCCAGGTCTTCGTAATACCAAATAACCAGGTCTCCCAACAGCATTACGTGGTTGGCCGAATTCATCGCCGGATCGGCCGTATCACCGTTCCAGAGCTCCCAAATGGTCGTAGCTCCTTTTTGTGCCATATATCCCCAACTGGGATAATCGGTATTGGTGGCCAGCCGATAGGCAATATCTTTTCGCCCGTTCTCGGTCAACAGACGCATAATCCATTGCGCCCCGATCAGACCGGTACTGGTATGTCCGTTAAAATCGTCCATCGTCTTCTTGACTACATTGTCGAAAACAGCCGAACGATTCTCTTCCGGCACAAGGTTATAGGCCAAAGAGAGCAGATTGGCCGTAGCGGTATTATTTCCGTAACAATGGTTTTCCGCATCGTAAAAAGTTTCGTTGTATGCCTTATAAACGGTATCGGCCAATGCCGAGTAAGAGGCAATATCTTCTGTATGTCCCGTCAGTTCGGCAAAATTCTGCATCAACGAAAGCATATAATAGTAGTACGAAGTACCCAAAATACGGCCATCGGTTTTACGAGAGGGATCCTGTGAATGAATCAACTCCTGCCGTTCGGGAGGCATACACCAGTCACCATAGGTATCGCGGGGCATAATACCGTTTTCCATATACTTGTCGCGCATATAGAATATCCATTTTTTAAACGAATCGTAGTGTTTCCGAATTGGCTCTTTGTCTCCGAACTGGGTATAGAGCATATCGGCGATGAGCAAATATGCAGCAGGCCAGGTAATATCATCATTGTATATCTGCCAGTATGAAGGAGCAACATCCGGAACACTTCCGTCGGCCCGTTGCGAATCTTCGATGTCTTGCAGCCACTTTGCATACAAACGGGAATTGTCAAAAATAAAACTTTCTCCTTTGGAGCCGGTTCCCCGGTCGCCCAACCACCCCAATCGTTCATCACGCTGGGGACAGTCGGTCGGGATACTACGGTAGTTACCCCGTATACCCCAATAGGCATTCTTATAAATGGTATTTATCGTTTCATTCGAGGTAACAAACGTTCCCGTTACCGGGATGTTGTCATAAACTACTTTTCCCTCAATAGCCGATAAATCGGGTTTACCGGGATATCCGGTCATTTCAACGAAACGGAATCCGTGATAAGTAAAACGAGGTTCGTAATATTCTGTCCCCTCGCCTTTCAACGTATATTTATCGGTTACTTTGGCCGACCGAAGATTGGCCATATAGAGCGTTGAGTCGGGATTCAGAATCTCGGCAAAACGAAGCTGAACGCAGTCTCCCTGTTTCCCTTTTACTTTCAGGCGGGTCCACCCTACCATGTTTTGTCCCATATCAAAAATGAACACTCCCGGCCGGGTTTCAAATACGGCTACCGGTTTAATGGTTTCCATAACGGCAATCGGAGCCATCGGCAGAGCCGTCAAGACAGGCGATGCGGCCTTTACCGCTTCGGCTTGCATCCAGCCACTGTCGTCAAAACCGTTTTCGCTCCACCCCGGCATCTCTTTGTTGGCATCGTATTCCTCTCCATCAAACTCGTTATTGGCAACAATGGGACCATCGGTAGTGAGTTTCCATGTCGTATCGCTGTTGATAACCTCTTTACTTCCGTCGTTGTATGTTACCTCTACCTGCATCAACAATTTGGGGAATCCGTACTCCTGGTCTATATTTCCCATCCCCGGACGAACCGGACAATAGCGCCCATTTCCCAATATAACACCGATGGTATTATCGCCCTTTTGCATCTTATCAGAAACATCGTAGGTCATGTAAAACGACCGTTTGCCAAATTCCGAAAGAGCCGGCGTCAATACATCGTTACCGACTTTTTGTCCGTTGATGTAACACTCAAACAATCCTTGTCCACAGATATAGGCTACGGCCTCTTTGACTGGTTTGTCTAGCTCGACCTGCTTACGAAGCATCCGGGCAGCCAATCGGGGAAATTCTACCCTGACGACTTCCTGACCGACGGTGCGTTCAAGCCCTATCCATTGGGCCGACCAATCTTGGGCCGATAGCAGGCCCATGCTCCACATGGCCGGTTTGGCCCAATCGGACTCAATGCCGTTTTCATCCCAATACTTAACGGTCCAAAAACATTTATCACGAGACTTCAAGGTTTTTCCTCCATAGGGAATCTCGATAGACTGGTCAGAATCGACCTTCTTCGAATCCCACATATCGGCTTTCCCCTCGGCCAACAGCTCAGGCGATGAGGCTACCAATATTCTATATGCCGTTTGTGCCGCTCCTCTCTCATCACTCGTAATTTTCCAAGAAAAACGAGGATGGG
>DVNA01000066.1 GCA_018714665.1 Candidatus Gallibacteroides avistercoris
TTGAATCTGAAAGTGCCCAGGTGGCGTATGAGACGTTGCAGGCAGCGATGGAACGGTATCGGATCGGCGATCTGTCGGGGATTGAGTTCCGCGAATTTCAACGCAGTTATGTCAGTGCCATCACCCGTAAGCTCTCGGCCGAGTTCCAGGCCAAGACGGCCGAAATTTCACTGATGTTGTTGAGCGGAAATCTGCATATGTAAACTTTCGTCCGGTTAAACTGTTTTTACGAATAAAAATATGCAGAAATTGAAAAAGACACTTGTTATCGTATTGGCTGTATTATTACTCTGCGGAGCCGGTTTTATCTATTTTAAATACTATTTCGTGTTTGGTTCGGGTATCAAGACCGGAACGTTAAATTATGTGGTTCACAAGGGGTATCTCTTTAAGACGTACGAAGGCGAGATGATTCTTTCGGGGGTGTCGTCCAAGACTCCCGGGACCATACAGTCGAACCAGTTCCTTTTTTCGATCGACAACGAATCGGTAGCCAAACAGCTGGAAAGGATGGGTGGCATGGAGGTGGAACTGCAATACAAGGAGTATCTGGGTGCTCTGCCGTGGCGGGGATACAGTAAATTTATCGTGGACAGTATCTTGTCGGTACGTCGTCCTACCGCTGCTCCGGTTCTCCTGCCGCAATAATGGAGGCGACGGTTGCGTCGCCGGTAACGTTGACTACTGTCCGCATCATGTCAAGAGGTCGGTCTATGCCCAATATCAGTGCCATCCCTTCGGGAGGAACTCCGATGGAGGCCAGTACCATGATCAGGATGACGACACTGCCGCCCGGTATTCCCGGCGTGCCGATGGAGGAGATGGTGGTGGTGGCAATCAAGGTCAATATCTCGATCCAACCCAACTCGATACCCATTACCTGTGCGATGAAAATGGCAGCAATGGCCTGATAGCAGCTGGTACCGTCCATGTTGATGGTAACCCCTACCGGCAGGACAAACGAGGTTACTTCGTTGGGTATCTTCAAATCTTTCTCTACCTTTTCCATGGTAAGGGGCAGTGTGGCTGCACTGGAACTGGTAGAAAATGCCAACAGTTGTACGGGCATCATCGCTTGGAAGAATTTCTTTACCGGTACCCGGGTAAAGAGGTGGATAAGTGCTGGATAGAAGAGGGTTATCAGGATGACCAGCCCGGCGATTACCGTCAAGGCATATATGCCCAGAGCTCCTAGAATGGAGAGGTTCCCCGAACTGTCGGCGATGATGCCGCTCATCAGGGCAAAAACGCCGATGGGGGCAAACAGCATGATTAAATCGACTGTTTTCAGTATCAGGGTGTCCAGGGCATCTATCAGCTTCATAAAGGGGGCCATCTTCTCTTTCCCGCACAAAACAATGGCAATGCCTGTCAAGATGGAGATGAATATGATTTGGAGCATATTCCCGTTGTTGCCCATGGCAGCCACGATGTTGTCGGGTACGATGCTGGTCAGGAATTCAAGCGGACCTTTTTCTTGCAAGGCGGTTGCGCTTTCGTTTTGCTGCGAAACGACATTCTGATACGTTTGCTGCAACTGGGCACTGTCCTCAGGTGCAAGGCTGTTGCCGGGTTGTATCAGCAGGGCCAGGCCCAATCCTAAACATACGGCGGCAATCGTGGTGGCCAGGTAGATAGCAATGGTTTTTATTCCCATTTGCGACAGTCGGCTGATGTCCGACAGGTTTCCGATGCCTTTGAGCAGGGAGAAGATAACCAGCGGTACGGCCACCAGTTTCAAAAGGTTGATAAAGATATCTCCAAAAGGTTTTATCCAGAAAATGACGATTCTGTTTAGCCCGAGTTGGGTGAGAAGGATCCCGGCCACGATGCCGGCTGCCATCCCAATAAGAATCTGTATGTAGAGGGGAAGTTTCTTGCGTCTGCTCATATCTTTGTTCTCTTTGGGTGCGACATGGATTATGATAGCATATAAACTATAACAGAGATTCCGGTTTTATGTTCGCTGTAAACCAGTTTCAATAGACTGCAAATATAAGGTAAAATAAAAACAAAAAATGTTATTATCGTTTATTTGTGGAAAAATATTATCTTTGTGTCGTTTAAAATGAGAATCCGTCTATGCGAAAGGTCATTCCTTGCCTGATCGTTTTTTTGTGTATCCTGTTGCCCGGTAAAATCGTATCGGAGAGTTCCTCCGGACTGTTTTCGGAAAGCCTCTCTTTTGACAGAGCTCTGGCAGTAGAGCAGGAACGTTCCGATGCAGGGGCTTTTGACGGGCAGATTATTGATCTCTACATTCTTCCGGAGACGTTTGGCGGCAGTTTTAGTCCGTTCTCTTTCCGGATTCAACCATACTCCTCTCACTCTACCTGGCAGCAAACTTGTGGATATTCCCGCCTCTATTACAACGGGGTACAACGTTCTGCATACAGGTCCATACGGCGAGATGCTCATGCCGGGATTTCCGGATGGCAAGGGACGAGGTACTATATCTACACCCTTCGGGAAATAATCATTTAGCGGTTTGTAACGCAGTCTTTTATGTAGGTCCCATCCAGGGATCGCATCTCTTGCGTCGTGTCGTGTATGCGGACGTGAGAAGGTTTTATACCTATATCTAAATTTATTACAAACCCTTACGATTATTTTATTTATTATGGAAACAGTTGTTATATCTCAGTGTGAAGATGTTGTCAGAAAAAGAAAATTCTCCGTTTATTCGTTGTTGTTCTTAGCCATCGCGGTGGTTACGGCCTATTTGTACTCTTCGTACCAGGGAGAGGCCGGTGCCTCTATCCGGATGGCCTACCTGGTGGTTTCGTTCGCCATGTTCTGTGCGGCCCTGATTTCGTTGTTGGGAGGGAAGAAGAGAATCTTCCTGAAAGCGACCGGCGAACGGGTGAGAGAGTATGAATTGTTTTTCGATGTACGGGATTATGGCCGGTTGAGCAGCGCTATCGAAACGAAACAGTTTGCCGATATTTCGCGTTTGAAACAGTTCACGAATGACAATTCGGGAATAAAAATGGAGATGTTGGTCTCGGACGACCGTCAGTACCTCACTGTTCAGTTGTCCCAGTATAAGCCGTTTTCGTATGACGTTGCCTCTCCGTTACTTACTTTTCAGGGGGACGACGCCCAGAAACTGTCTGATGAACTTCTGAAACAGGCCGTGGAGGTTTGATAACAAGAATGCATCCTGTCCGGTTCGGTTGTTTTGTTGATTGCTGGGACGGGATGAAAGCTGTCGCACTCTTCAACGATTTCTTCATCGGAATGATCGGAGAGTACGATTCAAGGCAGTCCTTTTTCAGTTTGAGTGTGTGTGCTGAAAAAGGAGCTGCCTTATTTTTTAGGGTACGATGTGCCGGCTCATCCCCGAGGTTTGGGTGATGTGGTATCCGGTGGTATCCGTTTCGCTGGCCGAGATGAAATAGGCCTCTACATCGGGTAGCGATTCGGCTAGCTCCATCGCCTGCTCCAATCCTACTACCATGAAGGTGGTGGCCAGGGCGTCGGCCGTCATGCAATCTTTTGATAGAACCGTTGCGCTGAGCAGCGATCGTTGTATGGGTTTACCGTCTTTGGGGTTGATGGTGTGGGCAAACTTTTTCCCGTCCTTGATGCGGTAATTCAGGTAATTGCCCGATGTGGCCAGGGCCGCATCGCATAACGCTATTTTTTCTATCCAGGGGATGGGACCCGCTGCATCGCCCTCTTTGGGAACACGGATACCCAGACGCCAGCAGTTGCCCGAGGGATTCACCCCTCGTGCCACGACTTCGCCCCCGATTTCGACCATGAAATTGCGGATACCCCGTTTCTCCAAGTAGCGACCCACCACGTCGCATCCGTATCCTTTGGCGATGGCCGAGAAGTCGAGCTTGATACGCGGGTCGGTCTTGATGGCTTTTCCCTCCGGGGAGAGCGATATTTTATCCATCCCTACGAAAACGAGCAGGCTGTCTATCAGTTCCTGGGTAACGGAGTCGCTTTTCTCGAACCCGAATCCCCAGGCGTTGATCAGCGGAGAGACTGTGGGGTCGAAGTATCCGTCGCTCAGCTGGTAGATCTCTTTCGATTTGTTGAATACGGTGGTAAACCATTCGTCGGCCCGGATGTCAGGGTCGTTGTTGTTGATACGGGCGATGACCGAGTTGGAGTTGAAAGGCGAGAGCGACAGTTCGAACCGTTTTAATTCTGCTTCGATATCGGCTTGTATGTCTTTTTTGTATTGGTACTTGATGTTGTAGAGGGTTCCGAAAATCATCCCGCTGTTTGTCTGATAAGGCTGGGGTGATTTTTCCCGGAAGAAGTAGAAGGCCAAGAAAACAAACAAAAATAGGAGGGCGGCAATGAAGCCTTTGGTTTTGTTCATGTCGGTACTGTTAAGTTAGTTGCAATCTGCCAAATGTTCTATCAAGACGCGGACACCGATAAGGATTAACAATATCCCGCCCAGGATTTCGGCTCCCGATTTCATCCGTTTGCCGAACCGGGCACCGATGCGGATGCCTGCTACCGAGCAGATAAAGGTGGTGATGCCCAATGTCAAGAGGGTAACCAGCAGGGTTTGTCCCAGAAATGCCAATGATATGCCTACGGCCAAGGCATCTATGCTGGTGGCCAGCGAGAGCCCTATCAGTGTTTTGGTGTTGGAGGGGTCGAAGCAGGCGTGCTCATCGTCTTGGTGGCGTATGGACTCGATAATCATCTTTCCTCCCAGAAAGAGCAGGATGGCAAAGACAATCCAGTGATCGCAATCTTCGATAAAGTGTTTGAACTCGGCTCCGATGATCCAGCCTATGAATGGCATGGCGGCTTGAAATACGGCTAAGAAAAGCGCTATTTTTACGGTTCTCCAAACCGATGGGGTACGCATGATTACTCCGCTTGTCAGGGAGATGGCAAAGCTGTCCATGGATAGTGCCAGCGATAGAAGTAGTATCTCTAAAAAGTTCATGGGTTAAGTGGGGAAATTGCCTGTTCTGTTTTTTTAGGTTTTAGTTTGCTCCGGATGGGAATGTTGTACGACAGGGTGTATGCAAACCCGAAGTTGGAGTCTTTTGTTCCGAATCCGGGGATGTACCAGGGCGAAGCCTGGGGTGTCTTGGATACGGATAGGGTCCGCTTGTAACGGATGCTCCATCCCATATAGAGGTTGTCGATGATTTTTACGCGGATACCTCCGACAAATTCGAGCCAGTGGGCCGTCGATTTCTGGTCGAGGATGTTCTCCTGAAAGGTTTGGTCCCAGTAGGGTGAGTTGATCGAAATGTCGGTGATGTCGTATGTGAAGGAGGAAAATCCGTACCGTATCCCCACGTAGAAGAAGTTGGGGCTTTCGCTGCCGTAACGGAAGTTGTAGTTCATCCCGATGCGGTTGTACAGTGCCGGTTTTCCTTCGTAGGTAAAGTTCTGGTCTTCGGGGGTATCTTTGGCACTCCCGATACCTATCTCCCAGATGGGGAAGAAACGGTTGTACAGGTTCAGCTCGGCGCTTACCTGGTATGCACCGTATTTTTGGCCGAAGAGCCTGGCTGCCGGGTCGAACAGATCGACCCCGATCATCAAGCCGTTCAGCAGGGGGTATTGTATCTTGGGCTTTTCCTCTTTTTGTGTGGCGGCCCGCATCTGTTCCTGCCGGGCCTTCTCTTTTCCTCTGGGGGAGAGTTTGCGTTCGTATTCCTGGGCTTGTGCCGATAGCGACAGGACCCACAAGGCGAGGATGGTTATGAGAAATCTACTCTTCATTTTCTTTTGCGGGGAATACGAGTTTGATATTTTCGATGTTTTGGTTGGTTATCTCGGGCGTTACGATAATCACCGAGTCTAAGATGTGGCGGGTGTGCCGCTCTTCTTTCAGGGTGTAGTTGAACATGACGCCACAATCTACCGAGGCGAAATATACATATGGACGGTAGATGAAGGTCAGTGTGTCGTTCGATTTCCGGTTCTTGTTCCAATCGTAGTTGTATTGCAGTACGAACTGGGTTATCGAGTCGTCGTTGCGGAACGGCAGGCTGACGCTGGAAAGCGATCGGGCGCTATCGACAAGCAGCGAGTCGTTTTTCTGCCCGATGCCGTAAATGGTCAGAGAATCGACCGATATGGTGGAACGCAGGTCTCCCTTCTGGTAAAATTGTGCAAAGGGGATACTGCTGCGGTTGTCCATGCAGCCGGCATCGTTGCAGGCGTGCAGGATGGCTGCCAGGAACGGGATGAGCCCGAAGAGGGGGAACAGGTATGTTAGTATTTTTCCCATCGGATGATTTCTGTTAGCGGTTTGCGGCTCTTTTCAGAAACGCGGGGCTCCTTGGCATAGCCTATCGGGACGATGACGATCGGTTCGATGTGGGGAGGCAACGACAGGATGTCGGCACACTGCCGGGCATCGAAGTTGCAGACCCAACACGTCCCCAGTCCCATCTGTGTAGCCGCCAGGCAAAGGTGTTCGGTGCAGATGGCGATGTCGATGTCGCAGTGGTCTTTTCCGTCAGAGGGACGTTTCCACGAGGTGGAATGGTCGCCGCAGATGACGATGTATACCGGTGCGGTGCGGAGCCATTCGCGCGCATAACAACGTTGTATTTTCTCTTTTACCTCGGGTTGGGTAATGACAATAAAGATCCACGGTTGTCGGTTGACGGCCGAAGGTGCCAGCCGTACCGTGTCGAGCAATGTTTCTATCTGCTCTTTGCTTACCGGCGTGTCGGCGTAGTCTCTGACGGAATAACGTTGTTGGGATAATGTATGAAATGGTTCCAGATAATCGGTTTTCATAGGCTATATCTCTTTTTCGATGTTGTATTTGTTGCGTTCGGTGGAGTTGCGCGAAATAAGTTCGCCCAAAAATCCGGTCAGAAAGAGTTGTGTCCCTACGATCATGGCCGTCAGGGCCAGGTAAAAATAGGGGGAGTCTGTAACCAGCCGTGCGGGAAGGTTGGCGTGCAGGGCGTAGAGTTTGTTGACACCAATCCCGATGGTGGCCAATAGCCCCAATACGAATACTGCACTGCCCAACAGCCCGAAGAAGTGCATGGGTTTTACGCCGAATTTGGAGAAGAACCAGAGTGTCATCAGATCCAGGTAGCCGTTGACGAAGCGGTTCATCCCGAATTTGGTAACGCCGTATTTGCGGGCCTGATGGTGTACAACCTTCTCACCGATGCGCCCATA
>DVNA01000067.1 GCA_018714665.1 Candidatus Gallibacteroides avistercoris
GGTCATGCCCGGAAAGACAGGGACCATCTCCGTTACCTATAACGCCGAAGGAGCACCCGGATCGTTCCAGAAGACGATTAACGTTTACAGTACGGCTAAACCAGAGAAGGTGGTTTTATCCATCAAGGGAACCGTTATCCCCTCTCAATCGAGAGAAAATCCTTCGTATCCGTACAAGATGGGGGATTTGCATTTGTCGAACACCACCCTTCCCTTTTTTGACGTCTATCTGGATAAGCCCAAGACCGAAAAGATTCCGGTAATAAACGAAGGCAAGAAGTTACTTTCCCTGGCGTTTGACCATGTCCCCCGCCATTTGTCGGTCGTTGCCGTCCCTTCGGTATTGAAACCCAAGGAAAAAGGAGAGATCGTAATTACCTATCGGGCAGAAAAGGTTAAAGACTGGGGATTGCGACGGGACGAGTTTTTTGTAGCATTCTCGGGTGAAAACAAATTCAATCCGGAGTATAAGATTGCCGTAACGGCAAATATTCTCGAAGATTTCTCCGATTTGAGCCAGGAAGAATTGGAAAAAGCCCCGAAGTTGGAGCTTTCCCAGCAAAAAATTGATTTCGGAGCCGTCAAAGGCACAGACAAGGTAAAAAGAGAATTAAAGGTCACCAATAAAGGGAAAAAACCTTTGTCTATCCGAAAAATACAGACAGATACAGACATTGTCTCGGTTCAGGCATCTTCTCGTACGGTTGCTCCGGGGAAAAGCGAAACGATCACCTTGACACTCGATCCTTCGGGCATTCCCGGCAAGATGCTGAACAAATTGTTGTCGATTGTAACCAACGATCCGTTGAATCCGTTTGTATCGGTCCGGTTGGTCGGAACGTTTGAATAACCCCCAATACTGTACATGGAACACATAGAAAACAACAAAGAGTTCGAAGGTTTGACCGTAAACAAGGGGATAGACCAACCCCCTACGGTGAACCCCTATTTGAATAAGGTTCGGACAGCCCGTCGTCGTACCTATACGGCTTCGGAATTTGTCGAGTCCATTGTCAAAGGCGACATCACCATGTTGTCGCAGGCGGTTACGCTGATTGAAAGCAACCGTTACGAACATCAGACGTTGGCGCAGGAGGTCATCGAAAAGTGTCTGCCTTTTTCCGGGAATTCCGTCCGGATAGGGATAACCGGTGTCCCCGGAGCCGGGAAGAGCACCTCGATCGACGCTTTCGGTCTGCACGTGTTGGAGCGGGGCGGGAAGTTGGCGGTATTGGCCATCGACCCCAGCAGTGAGCGTTCCAAAGGCAGTATCCTGGGAGACAAGACGCGTATGGAGCGGTTGGCCGTACACAAACGGGCCTTTGTGCGGCCTTCACCTTCGGCCGGATCGTTGGGAGGCGTAGCCCGCAAAACCAGAGAAACCATTGTGCTGTGTGAGGCCGCCGGATTTGATACGATTTTTGTAGAGACCGTCGGCGTAGGACAATCCGAAACAGCCGTACACTCCATGGTCGATTTCTTCCTGCTCATCCAGTTGGCTGGTACCGGAGACGAATTGCAGGGAATCAAACGCGGTATCATGGAGATGGCCGACGGGATCGTCATCAACAAGGCTGATGGTAACAACATAGAAAAAGCCAAATTGGCGGCGGCACAATTCCGCAACGCCCTGCATCTGTTTCCCCCTACGCTGTCGGGATGGACTCCCCAGGTATTGACCTATTCCGGATATTATGAAATAGGCATACCCGAGGTGTGGAAAATGGTGGACGATTATGTGGCATTTACCCGCAAGAACGGTTTCTTTGAACACAAACGTCATGAACAGTCCAAATATTGGATGTTCGAGACGATAAACGAACAGTTGAAAGAACATTTCTACCGCAATCCGGAAATAGAAGCGATGCTGACAGAAAAGGTCTCCCGTGTATTGAATTCCGACCAAACCTCTTTCACGGCGGCCAAAGAGGTGTTGGATTATTACTTCAACTCGTTGAAATAGAGCAAATCGTTCTTTTGTGGGATAGGAGTGTGGCTTATCCGGAGCAGGCTAATTTCCGTATGCGTGATTTTTTCTGTATCTTTGTTGGGAAAACATATTGCGAGAGTATAAATCGGTAAGTATGAAATACGTTTTATCTTTTCTATTAATCTGGCTCTGGGGCGGGACGACGTTATCGGCACAGTTGATTGAAGATGCCATAGAGACCCCCGACATGGAGGAGATACAGACGCAGATAAACGATCCCACCTCGCCGTTGTACTATCCGGCCTTGATGAAGCGCTACCTGGACAACGATACCACGTTGAATCTAGCCGAATATCGGTGTCTTTATTTAGGATACAGTTTCCAGGAAGATTACAATCCGTACCGGGTAGTAGAGCATACCGACCGCTTGAAAGAGCTGTATGCCAACGCCGATTACGACGAATTTGTGTGCGACTCGATCATCAAGTACGCTCGTCTGGCCATCGACGATTTTCCGTTTGATTTAAGGCAGATGAATATGTTGGTATATGCCTATCGTTGCAAGGGCGACAAAGAGCAGGAGGCGTTGTGGGGGTACAAGCTGAAAAGCATCGTAGATGCCATCCTCTCCACCGGCGATGGTCAAACCAGCGAATCGGCCTGGTTTGTCATCTATCCCGCACACGAATACGATATTATCAACCGGTTGGGCCTCACCGTTACCTCGTATGTCTTTGAAGAGCCCTATTACGACTACCTGAAAGTAGATACCAATCCGTTTAAGGTAGAGGGCTACTATTTCAATGTAAGCCGTATCTTGACCGTATTCGAACAAAAATACAAATAGCGTTAGCTGCTGATTTAAAGAAGAACCGGGCAGAACGATTCTGTAAGAACGTTTTGCCCGGTTCCGGTATGGAAAGAAAAACGAAAATCCGTTGTCCGGTAAAAATTATCGGGATATTCCCGCCGGCATATTGGGTGCCGGCGAAAGTACAGTGTTCGGCTGTGCCGTTTGTCCGTTTGCGTTGTTCTGCATCCCGTAACCGTTTGCCATAGTCTGTTGTTGGTTCAACAGCTCCTGTTGCATCTTTTCCTTTACCTGCTGTATACTTTGCAACAAGCGGTCGGCAAAGGGGAAGGATCCGTTTTCGAGCAGCATTTCCAGCGAGATCTGCCCCATCCGGAACAGCTCCATCAACAGCTCGTTCGATGCCATCCGGTAGGTAGGGTTGGTGCTCGATTCGCAGATTGAGAGGTCGAACTCCACATCCCGAACTTTTTGCGGGTTGTACATTTTAGCCTCTTGGTCATATACACTTCCGGCGATGTTCAGATAACGGGCCTCGCGATAGAACTGTTGAACCGTCTTCATCACCTTGGTGTCCCGTTCTTCCCGGAACGATTTAAACGATTCGAACAGGTCGATTAGGTTCAAGCTCGAATTTTGCGTCTGTTGTGCATACAATACCCCCGAAGTAACGGTTGTGGCTACTTTCCCCTGCATGGCCCCGTGGATACCCGATATGTCTTCTATCAGGCGTAATTGCAGATTTAGCAGTTCGTATGCCCCCACATTGGTGGCATTGGTCGAGATTTGTTGGGGAAGTACCCCGCCAGGTTTGGGCTTAAACAGGATAATGCCGTTGTATCGAGTCCACTGTTCGGCCACATCTTCAATAGACATCCCGTCCGGAATCTGGTCTTCCGGGAAAAGCAGTACCCCTTTTGCGCTGGCCCCCATGATAAAGTCGATCAAGGTTATCAGCCGGTTGATGTAACGCTGTTGGTCGATAATATCCTCGACAAACGAGTGTATCTCACCGTCCATCAACGGGTAGAGTTTAAAGACGTACGGATGTTCCCCATGCCAATAGGGAGTCTCCCCCTCGTCCAGGATATGGCCAAACGGGGTAAAAAATCGATAATACCAATAGCGGTCAATAAACCACTCTGTTTCGATCAATGCTACCTTTTCCGGAGCAATACCCTTTTGTGCAGCCTCCTCCAAACGCTTCCGGTTTATCGCTTCTATCTCCTGCATCCGTTCCATCTCCTCTTTGTAATAGTCTCCGGTTAAGGTGTCGTGGCAGCGCAGGCGCTCTTTGTTTTCAAGCGTCCATACCTCGATGATGCGACACAAGTGAGGCTCGGTGGCGATTAAAAAATCGAGGTTATCGAGGTTGTCCGAGGTCAATGCCT
Source organism: Candidatus Gallibacteroides avistercoris (assembly GCA_018714665.1). Taxonomy (GTDB): domain Bacteria; phylum Bacteroidota; class Bacteroidia; order Bacteroidales; family CHK158-818; genus Gallibacteroides; species Gallibacteroides avistercoris. Next base: position 4,133 of record DVNA01000067.1, read on the forward strand.
CAAACGAGCGGGAAATCTCTTCGCGGGTAGCCTGGTTGTACAGTTCCCGGAGTTGTTTGGCCCTGCGGCGCGAACCTTTGGCAAATTTGCTGACCACGTCGGCAATCGGCACGTCGTGCAGTTCGCCTATCAAGGTGCAGTCCCAAAGCCTCACATCCTCCATTGCGTTGAAAAATATGCGGTTCGGGTTTACGACATCCACCCAGACATCCATCCGATTGTTTCTCCATCCGTACCCGATTTTGTGGAAACACGTTCCCGAGACAACAAACTCTTCCATCGTCCGGCCGTCTATTTCCCAGAGATGGTTCATCTGGTAAACATATTGCATGGCCACGCTCATCATCTCGCCCGCTTTCTGTTCTTCCCTGTCGCGGGATATGCAGACCGGTTCGGTCTGTACGTTGCGGAACTGTCCGACGATATTCTTTACTATCTGCCGCACCAGGTTGTTTTTGAGCGGAATCTTACCCTGTTCTTTGAGGTATTGTTCTTCGGTGATGGTTCGGCCGTCGGGAGTTTCGATTTTATCGTTCCATTGTTTGCCGAAGGTATAGTTCCGGCTGCGGCATCGTTTCTTCCGAAAATGTTCGATGTTGTCCCACGCTCGTTTGGCTTGTAGCAGAACGTCGAGATGAGATCGGTCCAAATCGAATCTCTCGTCCGTACGGTTCCTTTTTTGTTTGCCTAAGGAGCTGTCATTCCCTTCCGTAGAGAAATTAATTTCTGTCTTTTCCATATAAATCAAAAGATTAAATATTTTCTGTGTTGCAAATAACGGGAATGTTGAGTCCGATCTTATGTTATAAAATAAGAATCGAGCACTCCGGTTCCGATCTTGATTTTATAACAGGAGCATCTTTTTCGTCGATTGTATTTTTACCGGCGAAAACAAAACCTAGAAAATTTATGGAACAGATTAATTTGACGTTTAACGGAGAGACGCACTGTCCTCCTGCGGGAACATCGCCAGAGGGCGATTGCAGCCACGTGGTTAATCTCCGGTATAAAGATGGTGCGTGGCGGCCAGTAGGCCTACCGGAAGTACTTTATACACCGGCAGATGCTTCCCGAAAAATTATATTCGTGCATAAGAATGAGTCGTACGAGCACTATCTTTCGTACGATGGGACTTCCGTTTATTACGAATGTTGTGAAAAAGACGGGGAGTTGCAGCCGGTAGAATTCCCCAAGCTGGCCGACCTGCCGGAGTTGAAAAAGATTGAATCATGCGGTAATACGTTGATTTTTTTATCCCGTTCGGGAATCTCCTACGCTCTGTTCAGTGCAGGGAATTATCAATATTTGGGCGAAAAACCGGAGCTTCCACAACTGTTGTTTTACTATAACGTAGCACGAACCGAGACAGGAACCGTTCCGGCCTACACGCTTAGCGAAGCAGCCTTACCGGCCGACAGTTATCAGCTGAACAACGATGATATTATTGCTTTCTCCAATTTGGTTACAGGTACCTATAATAAACTGAAATATGAGTTGGAACAGGCCGGAACGCTTTCACATCCCGTACTAGTGAAATATGCGTTGCGGTTGTACGACGGTTCCTACATGATGTCTTCGCCTGCGATACTTTTATTGCCGTTCGATTCGGTTCGGCGTTTTCAACAATACAAAGTCCCATGTACCAAATCAGGCTCGTCTGTTACCGGTTTTGTTGAACATGAGATGTCTTTGATGGGATACAAAATATTTTACGATATGTCGATGTTTGACTTGTCCAAGTGGCTTGACATCGTAATGTCTCTCGATATTTTTGTTTCTCAGGAGATTATCCCATTAAAACAGGGGGAGTTCTTCTCTGAATCGACCGTTGCCGATGAGTTGTACAATGACGAGCAGAGAACCGTATTGACGTGCGATATTCCTGAACGTTCCTACGGTGAAATTTGCTCAACAATTACCCAAGAGACACAGTTCTATCTGGTTGCCTCCTTGGAGGTGGACAAGATGCCTATCCCGTATAAAGCCATAGAGTTGCCGTTGTTGGATAAGCTGGGTACGTTGGTACATCAACCGACGTTACCTTCGGACGATTTTACCCACCACAGCCTTTTGCCCGAAGTATCGTATATCTATAACGGCCGGTTGCACTTGGGAGCTGCCAGTACCCGGTTTTTCAGTGGTTTCCAGTTGAGTAGTTTCCAACTGGGGCAACCTCGTTGTAACGGCTATTTTTCAGGACATGGGGAGGATCATCGTGTTATCTATTTCACCCAAGTATATGTGGAGGTAACGATAAAGGGTACTGGCGGTTCCGGGAAAGTGGTCCGGGGGATGGTTGCTCCCAATACGTCTTCTTTCCCTGTTATAGGGGTGTCTCCCTATCTGTCTTATCCCGATACCCGAGCCATCAAGATGAAAATCTCCGGAATCGATATAGCCGGCAAAGTGTATAGTTATGAATGTGCGTTGACCCCCTCCTCTACCCAGAATGAGGCTTATTATATAGATGAATCGTTAAAACCGATAGCCTTTGCTGAGTCAGATGACAATCCAGACGCACCTTTTTCCATCCCCGAATATGAACCGGTAATCGAATACACCGAGAACAAGTTGCGTGTATCGGAGGTAAATAATCCCTTCTTGTTCCCGATGGAGCAGACCTATACGTTGTCGTCAGGCCGTATTTTGGGAATGGGAGCCACGGTAGCCGCCTTATCGCAAGGACAGTATGGCGAGTTTCCGTTGTATGTCTTTACGACCGAGGGCGTTTGGGCCATGCAGGTGGGAACGGATGAGGTAGTATATGGCAGTCAGCATCCGGTAAACCGGGAGGTATGCAACAACCCCGCATCGATTACACCGATAGACCATGCGCTGGTTTATACTACGGATAGGGGGGTGATGTTGTTGGACGGTAGCCAAAGTACCCTTTTGTCTCAACCGATGACCGGTCGATCCGATACGTTTCCCGGAGCAATCCCCGAAGATATGGACAAGGAGATTCGTGCCGTGTTGTCGGATGATACCCTGTTTACCGATTATCTGTTGGATGCAGAAATCGGTTATAACTATGCCTATAATGAATTGATCATCTTAAATCCAGCCTATTCATATTACTATGTATTGGGAATAGACGTGGGAATGTGGTATCGTCGTACGGGAACCATATCGGGGTTATGTCGCGATTATCCGTACGCATTGGCAACGGATACCTCGGGAACGTTGTTTCATTTGGGAAAAGAGCGGTTCGATCAGAAAATTTCGGTGGCACTTGTTTCCAGGGCGTTGAAGTTTTTACCGAACATATACAAGAAAATACGTCGCCTTTTTGTACGGGTTTTCGGGAAAGATGTAACGTTGAAAATATCCTTGTGGGGTGCTCACGAGGCCAACAGCCGTTACGGATGTCTGGGACGGACCGAAGGAGCGGGATATGTGCCCGGACGTATTTCTTTGTCGTTGTGTGGTCCTTCGTTTCGTTATTATCGGTTGTCCTTGGATGGAAAAGTGGACGATACCTTTTTTTTGGAATCTGTCGATTTCTCTTTGGCCGCAGGCGGTTCTCAAAAAGAGCAGTAGTGGTTGGATAAAAAATCCCCCGATAGCACGGCGCTACGGGGGATTTTTTAATCTATTATTTTATTTCTCTTTGGAATATTCGGCATTTAGCAGTTGGATAACCTCTTCTGTTATATCGCATTGGGGGTCAGCCAGTAAAATGTTGTCATTCCCCGAGTTGCTAAAAATAACCTTGAATTTTTTCTCTTTGTTGTATTCTTTCAGGAACGAAGTTATTTTTTTGAAGATCAAGTCTGACGAGCGTTTGTTTTCAAGCATCAGGTTTTGATTATGGCGTTCTTGCAGTTCCCGCAATTCGGTCTCTTTTTTACCCAGAGCCTCGTAACTGCTTTGTTGGGACTCAGCAGATAAGAATGCGTTGTTTTGTAGTTTGTTTTGGTATTCCTCTACCATTTTCTGGAACTCTTTGTTTTTAGTCTCAAACTCTCTTCGGTTATTGTTGGCCATTTGAACGAATCCTTCATTCAAATCCTTTACATATTGATAATTGTGTAAAAGTGAATCAGTATTGATATAAGCTATATCGTTAGAGGTATTTGTGGCAGGTTCCTTGGTCGCTGTATTGTCCGTAGTTATTGGAGCAGGAGTTTGTTCATCTATTTTGGAGGTACACCGAGTAAAACCCAGCATGAGGGAAACCAATAGCAAGGCATGAACCATGAATTTCTTATTTCTTATCATATAGGTTTAGTAATTAGTTAGATGTATGTTATAACGTTAGTTAATCATTCTATCTTTCAATACTCTCTTTTTCCGGTCGCGGGCATCGGTAGAAATTGCACACGTAATACCCTTATCAGCAAGTGCTTTGTTGGATCCGATGTGAAGATTGGGAAACTTGCCTCCCTTTTTTATGATAATTTTTATAGCCAACAGCATGAATGCAATTGCAATAAAGCCCAACGTAAAAAGAATAGTATATAACATTTTTATATTTATAAGATTCAGTCCGGCATAACTAAATCAGAAAACGAGGTTTTCATTTGTCTCTGCGCTCGCCTTTCACTATATTTGGATAATATAGGATGCGGCTCGGCATAATCAAATCAGAAAACGAGGTTTTCATTTGTCTGTGCGCTCGCCTTTCACTATATTTGTGGATGCAAATATAAAAATAAACTCCGATTAATATTCTTTTTTGTGTCTGTTGGGGCTATATATTTAGTCCTAATTAGCAAAAAAGAGAAAAATCAGCCTGTTTTCTTTATATTTGAGTGATTTTTTTTGTTTGACTTAACATTTATGTATTATGCAAATAACCGATTTGAAGCCTGCATTGATCTGGCACTATTTTCATGAAATTACCCAAGTACCCCGTCCCTCGAAAAAAGAGGAAAAGATACGGGCATATCTGCTGAACTTTGCCCAAACGCAAGGATTGGAAGTGAAACAGGATAAGATAGGCAATATCTTGATGTCGAAGCCCGCCTCTGCGGGATGTGAAAACGCTCCGGTGGTTACCTTGCAATCGCATATGGATATGGTGTGCGAAAAGAATGGAGATATAGAGCACAATTTCGATACCGACCCGATACAGACGGTTATAGAAGGCGAATGGGTTCGTGCACAGGGAACCACATTGGGAGCAGACAACGGTATCGGTATGGCGGCACAGTTGGCTGTTTTGGCAGACAAAAGTTTGAAACACGGCCCGATAAACGCCCTGTTCACTGTTGACGAGGAGACCGGCCTGACTGGTGCTTTCAACATGGAGGACAAGATGATCGAGGGAAGCTATCTTTTGAATCTCGATTCCGAAGACGAAGGGCAGCTCTTTATCGGTTGTGCCGGCGGTATAGACACTACGGCCGTATTTACATACAGTCCCAGTATGTTGCCCGACAATTATCAATATTTCAAAATCTCGGTAAAAAATCTGCTGGGAGGACACTCGGGCGGCGATATCCACCGTGGCAGAGGTAATGCCAACCGGATATTGGCCCGTTTCCTGTGGCAGTCGGCACAAAAATACGATATGATCCTGAGCCACATGGATGGAGGCAATTTGCGTAATGCCATTCCCCGCGAAGCTTCGGCCATAATCGGTATCCACAAAAACGATAAAGAGAAGATGCGGGTTGATTTGAACCTGTATATCGTTGTTATGGAAGAAGAACTAAAAGAAATAGAACCGAACTTTACGATGACGATGGAGCATGAATCCGAGCCAGACCATTGTATCGATCGACGTACCACGGCTGCCCTGATCGAAGCATTGTATGCTTGTCCGCACGGAGTGGTTTCAATGAGTCGGGATATGGAGGGGCTGGTTCAGACATCCACCAACCTGGCTTCGGTCAAGATGCCGGGCGAAAACAAGATTGTGGTAGCCACCAGCCAGCGAAGCTCGGTCGAGTCCGAAAAGTATGACATCGCCCGTCGGGTAGAGTGTTTGTTTACGTTGGCCGGAGCTACGGTTTCGCACAGTGACGGCTATCCGGGTTGGAAACCGAATGTAAAATCGCCTATTTTGTCGTTGGCCGTAGCCGCCTATGAAGAGTTGTTCGGCGTCAAGCCGCTGATTACCGCTATCCATGCAGGGCTGGAATGTGGCCTGTTCTTGAAAAAACACCCGCAACTGGATATGGTCTCTTTCGGTCCGACATTAAGCGGAGTACACTCCCCGGATGAAAAGATGCATATCCCATCGGTCGAAAAGTTCTGGAAACATTTGACCGCCATTTTGGAAAAAGTGGCAGAAACAAAAGCCTGATACCGAACGTTTCCTGAACTATATAACAATACTCTCCCGGTTGCGTTGAGCGTAACCGGGATTTTTTTGTTTGATTTTAAGGGGAGAGCCGGTACTGCCAATCGTTTCCGGTTTCCCTGATAAGAGTCGGAGATTTTCCTTTTTTGCCCCCCGGAGAGCCGGATGAAGGCGATACGGGTCAAGCGAGAAATCATTTTTTCATGTAAAAATAATGATGTACCTTTGCTTAGCCTAAAAGGAGATAGTTATGCCATTAAAATTACCAGCCAAATTACCTGCGATTGAGTTGCTGAAAGCGGAAAACATTTTTGTGATGGACGACCAGCGAGCCTCCTGTCAGGATATTCGTCCGTTGCGGATTGTTATTTTGAACCTGATGCCGCTGAAAATCATGACCGAAACGGACTTGATTCGCCTCCTTTCCAATACCCCGTTGCAGGTGGAGATAGACTTGCTGATGACCTCCAACCATATATCCAAAAATACCCCCATCGAGCATATCAAAACATTTTATAAGGATTTCTCGGAGATAGAGTCGCAAAATTATGACGGGATGATCATTACCGGCGCGCCCGTAGAACAGATGGAATTTGAGGAGGTAAACTATTGGGACGAAATAACCTCCATTTTCGATTGGGCCCGTACGCACGTCACCTCTACGTTGTATATCTGTTGGGCGGCACAAGCCGGGTTGTACCATTTCTACGACATTCCCAAATATCCGTTGCCGGCCAAAATGTTCGGTATT
>DVNA01000068.1 GCA_018714665.1 Candidatus Gallibacteroides avistercoris
TATCGGGCACTATTTACAACCCAAATTCTTTGCCGAAAAGAAGGGCCGCAGTACCGCGCCGTTTGCCAGCCGGATAAAAAAAGAGGAGATCAACAACATCATGCGGCGTTCCATGCGGCAGAGCGAGCGTTATATCATGATGAAGAAGGCCGGACATACGGCCGAAGAGATTGAGAAGGCGTTCAATACTCCCATCGAGATGCGGGTCTTCTCCTGGAACGGCCCCATCGATACGTTGATGTCGCCGTTGGATTCGATACGTTACCAGAAATATTTCCTGAGAGCCGGATTTATGGTCATGGAGGCCAAAACGGGTCATGTAAAGGCCTATGTTGGCGGAGTGGACTTTAAAAATTTCCAGTACGATATGGTGTCGGAAGGGCGTCGGCAAATAGGTTCGACCATCAAACCGTTCTTATATACGATGGCGATGCAGGAGGGTGCCTCTCCCGATGATCTGTCTCCGAATGTACAGCCGCGGCTGGCCGACGAGAACGGTAAAATCTGGATGCCGCGTAACGCCAGCAACAAACGGGTAGGAGAGATGGTTACCCTGCGTTGGGGGTTGGCTAACTCCAATAACTGGATTTCAGCCAATATCATGTCGAAATTGTCTCCCTATGCCTTTGTCCGGATGTTGCACTCGTTCGGGCTTAAAAACAAAATAGACCCGGTTATTTCGCTCTGTCTGGGCCCGGCCGAGGTGTCGGTAGAGGAGATGGTAACGGCCTACTCTACTTTCTCGAACGGCGGGGTACGGGTAGATCCGTTGTATGTAACCCGTATCGAGGATAATTTAGGCAATGTGATTTCTACCTTTACGCCTACCATGACCGAGGTATTCGGGGAGGATGCCTACAACAAGATGCTGCCCATGTTACGGGACGTTATAGATGGCGGTACGGGAGCCCGTATCCGGTTCCGGTATGGTATCAAGGCGCCGATGGGAGGCAAAACGGGGACAACCAACAACAATGCCGACGGATGGTTTATGGCCTTTACCCCCAGTCTGGTAGCCGGTACGTGGGTGGGAGGCGAAGACCCTTCGATCCATTTTGACCGTATCACCCAGGGACAGGGTGCCGAGATGGCCTTGCCTATCTTTGCGATGTTTATCAAAAAGGTGTATGAAACCCCGGAACTGGGCTACTCTGAAACGGAAGATTTCGATATGTCGAACCAGTTTGTGGCTACCTCGGACGAAGGGAAATACGAAGGCGAGGACGAAGTCATGGATTATGGCACGGACGAAGAGGATGGTTCAGGAGCGGGCGAAGTGGAATCTCCTGCTGTCGAAGTGGGCATAGACGGTATTTTTGATTAACCGTTTTCCGTTACATTTTTCGGGAAAGGAAGCCCTTCTTCTTATAGTTATATTTCACAAAATGAAGCAGTACGAGGCGGTTATCGAGACCATGGAGAAAGCTGGTGGAATAGCCACTCTGGGATTTTTGTATCGGGAGGTCTTTAAGATAAAGGCGTGCAGCTGGAATACCCAGACACCGTTTGCCAGTATCCGCAGGATTGTACAACAAAACAAGCATATCTATAAAATCAAGCCCGGCTTGTATGCGTTGGAAAAGTATCGGGAGCGGTTTAACAGGCAGGGTATCGTGCCGCAAACAGAAGCTCCCGCAAGCGATTCTTTTGACCACGCTTATTATCAGGGACTGTTGTTGGAGATTGGTAATATGAACCAGTGGGAGACCTATGTTCCCGCTCAGGACAAGAATAAGCCTTTTTTGGGTAAAACGTTGGGAGAGGTTGCCCAGCTGACCGAGATACATCCGTTTACCTATCCGAGTTTGCTTGAAAGGGCCCGATCGATAGATGTGCTCTGGTTTAATGTCCGGGGGATGTTGTCTGCTGCTTTTGAGGTGGAACACACCACCGATATGCAGAATTCGTTGTTGAAATTTTTTGACTTGCAGGATTTTTATGCCGATTTCTACATCGTGGCATCCGATAAACGACAGCCTGAATTTTGTAGAAAACTCAACTATTCGGCCTTCTCGGAAATCAGGGATCGGGTTAAGTTTCTGGATTATTCGTATATCTCCAAGTGGCATACGAAATTGTCCGAGTTAATGGCTCTTGCAGGGGTGTAAGAGATAAAGGTGTTTGGGGTACGTTGCGGTGGATCCGTTCGGATTGGAACAGACCGCTTTCTCTTTATTTTATTTCAGTATTTTTGCTTTATGTGGTGTCATCGGGAGGTATCTTATGGTAAGATTTGGGATACCTCCCGATGAATGGACTACCGGATAGTTACCATGGTAGCTCCGAATCCGTATTCGCGGAACGAGGCATCCTGGTGGTAAAAGTTGCGGTATTTGGTGTTGAGCTCGTTGAGGATTGCCTTGCGAAGTACTCCCTCTCCTTTCCCGTGTATGAAGACAATTTTCTTCCCTTTGTTGCGTTTGTTCTCTTCCAAGACTTTTCTGAACGTGTCGAGCTGGTATTTCAGGATGTCGGCACTGTCCATTCCGGCGGTGGTGTCGAGCAGTTCGTCGATGTGCAGGTCTATTTCGAGTATCTCCGCAGAGTTCGTCTTTGTTTCGGGTACGGCCTGGGGTTTATGGATGGCTTTGTCCTGCCCGATTTTCGACTTCATGGCCTGTTCCAGTTCTGCTGCCGGGATGCGGACGCTTTGTTCGGGAACGTCGTTGTGGACGATCGGATAGACAATGGCTCCTTCGTCGAAATAGTCGTTTATCTTGAAACTGTGCAGTTTGTAGAACTTCACGGTGTCGATGCGGAGTTCTACCGATGCCGGATTTTTCAGGGCATATCCTTTGTTCTTTTTAAACGCGACGTACTGCACGCATACCCGCTCTATGTCGTTCAGGTGTTCGTGGCCGAAGGTTTCGACGTACAGTTTCAGGTTCGGTTCGATCAGTCCGGCATAGTGAATTTTCCAGAGCTCTTTTTCGCGTACTGCATAGGAGAAGAATACGTAGTAGTTGCTGTCGTTTATCAGGTAACAGTTGAACGGAGTTTCGCTGAGCTTTTTGATGTCGTCCGGAACAAAGGCGAGCGAAAGGTTCAACCGGTCTCCGCCCGATATTTCCAGGATGGGGATCTCTTCTTTCTTTTCCGGGACAATCTCTACCGGCATTACGTGCGGCTGTTTCTCCTTACCGACACTCTTTTGTTCGGATACCGGTTCTATTACTACGCACTCGTGCAGCAGTACCGGTGTTTCAAACCCGTCGTCCTCTTCTACCATGGCGATGTCTTTGGTAATCTGTCGGACAATGCCTCCGCCGACGGCATTCAGAAATCTTACTTTGTCTCCAATCTTTACCATACTTTGCTCTATTTAGTTGGGGCTTGCGCTGTTTAATTGTACAAAGTTGCTTATTTTTGCAGAGAATTCAAACAGAAGATGCAAAAAACACAAGATATAAAAATCGAGGATTTCGATTATCCGTTGCCAGATGAGCGGATTGCCAAGTATCCGTTGGAGCGGCGGGATACCTCTAAACTGCTGGTGTATCGTTCCGGCGAAATAGCAGAACACCGCTTTTCGGATATATCCCAGTTGTTGCCTGCGCGTACGTTGTTGGTTTTCAATAATACACGTGTTATACAGGCCCGGATACATTTTCGGAAAGAGACCGGTGCCCTGATTGAAGTGTTTTGTCTGGAACCTTGTCGTCCGCACGATTATGCGCTTTCGTTCCAGGCCGTGGAACATTGTAGTTGGCTTTGCATGATAGGTAACCTGAAAAAGTGGAAAGAGGGAGCGTTAAGCCGGACATTGACGGTGAACGGCCGTCAGGTGACCTTGAAAGCCGAGCGGGTAGCCGCTTGCGGGACATCCCACGAGGTGCGCTTTTCGTGGGACGATGCCGGAATGAGCTTTGCCTCGGTGCTCGATGCGGTGGGCGAATTGCCCATCCCGCCGTACCTGAACCGGGAGACGGAGGAGCGCGACAAGGAGACCTACCAGACGGTATATTCCAAAGTAGAGGGATCGGTAGCGGCGCCTACCGCCGGGTTGCATTTTACGCCCGAGGTGCTTGCCGCACTCGATGCCAACGGAATTCGCCGGCGGGAGTTGACCTTGCACGTAGGGGCGGGTACTTTCAAGCCGGTGAAGAGTGAAACCATGGAGGGGCATACCATGCACACCGAATTTATTTCGGTCGAAAAACAGTTGATAGCGGAATTGGCCGAGAACCTCGATTGCGTCGTGGCCGTGGGTACTACCTCGGTAAGGACTTTGGAGAGCCTCTATTACGTAGGGCTTATTTTGTCTGAAAATCCGGAAGCCACCGGGCGACAATTGGAGGTAGAACAGTGGATGCCGTATGGCAGTACCCTCCGCGAGATACCGGTAAAAGAGGCGTTGTTGCAAATTGTGGCCTATCTCGAAAAGAACGGGATGTCACGTTTGGTTACCGCCACCCGTATTATCATCGCTCCGGGCTATCGGTTTAAAATCGTCCGGGGAATGGTTACGAATTTCCATCAGCCCAAAAGTACCTTGCTGTTGTTGGTGTCGGCTTTTGTGGATGGGGATTGGCGCAGAATATACGATTATGCCTTGTCGCATGGATTCCGTTTTTTGAGTTACGGCGACAGTTCGTTGTTGTTGAAAGAGATGTTTTGAAAAATCCCCCGATCGGAATAAAATAGGGAGACAGTTTGTTTGATGTGATGGCAATTTGTTGTCTTTTCTGTAAAATAGCAAGATTTTTGAAACATAAATCGCTAAAATAAGTAAAAGCAGTTGTGCGTCAATCCGCTTTGTCGTATCTTTGTAGCCTGAAAACAAATTAAAACAGTACAAGTAATGAATCAAGTTTCAGATCGTTTGGCAAGTTTGTCTCCGTCGGAGACGTTGGCCATGTCTCAAAAGAGCAATGAGCTGAAAGCTCAGGGAATTGATGTGATTAACCTCAGTGTGGGTGAACCCGATTTCAACACCCCCGATCATATTAAGGAGGCAGCTAAGAAAGCCATAGATGACAATTTTTCATTCTATTCGCCGGTACCCGGCTATATGGACCTGCGCAAAGCCATTTGCGGGAAACTGAAAAATGAAAATCACCTGGACTTTACGCCTGACCAGATTGTGGTTTCGGGCGGAGCCAAACAATCTATCTGCAACGCAGTTCTGAGCTTGGTGGGAAAAGGCGACGAAGTAATCATCCCGGCCCCCTATTGGGTTAGTTACGTGGAAATGGTGAAGCTGGCCGAAGGTACCAACGTGATTGTCAGTGCAGGTATCGAACAGGATTTCAAGATTACGCCTGAACAGTTGGAAGCTGCCATCACGCCGAAAACCAAATTGTTGATTTTGTGTTCTCCCTCCAACCCGACCGGAAGCGTGTACTCGCAGGCCGAATTGAAAGGATTGGCCGATGTCTTGGCCAAATATCCGCAGGTGATGATTCTTTCGGATGAGATCTACGAACATATCAACTACGTGGGCGGACACCAAAGCATTGCCCAGTTTGAAAATATCCGCGACCGGGTGGTTATCGTGAACGGTGTATCGAAAGGCTATGCCATGACCGGTTGGCGTATCGGCTTTATCGCCGCTCCGTTGTGGGTGGCCAAGGCTTGCAACAAATTGCAGAGCCAATATACCTCAGGGCCCTGCTCCATTGCCCAAAAGGCAGCCACAGCGGCCTTTACCGGAGACCAGACTTGTGTAGAAGAGATGCGTCAGGCATTTGAACGCCGTCGTAAACTGGTAGTCGATTTGGCTTCGCAGATACCCGGTTTCAAGGTAAACAATCCCCAAGGGGCCTTTTATCTCTTCCCCGAAGTAAGTTATTATTTGGGTAAATCGTTTGGCGACAAGAAGATAGAATCCTCTGCCGATCTGGCCATGTTCCTGTTGGAAGAGGGACACGTGGCAACCGTGGGCGGGGCTGCTTTCGGAGCTCCCAACTGCTTGCGTTTCTCGTACGCTACCTCCGACGAAAACCTGATCGAAGCATTGCGCCGTATCAAAGAGGTGTTGGCAAAATTGAAATAATAGAGTCGGTTGTTTTAATATGGAAAAGGATTGCCCATGTGGCAATCCTTTTTTTGTACCGAATATATTTATAAACGGTATGTAGGTGTGGGGTATTGAATATCGTTTCGATGCTATTT
>DVNA01000069.1 GCA_018714665.1 Candidatus Gallibacteroides avistercoris
AAATCCGGTTGCATTTTTCACTAAAATTCATATTGGTTCAGTTCGTTTATTAAGTATCTTACAAACATAAGCATAGTTTTCAAATCGGCAAAAAGTATTGCCGACAAAAACGAAAAGCCGTCGATTTTATGAAATTCACAACTTTTTATCTTGAACTTGTACAATAAAATTGGAAAATGATTCCAAACAAATGGTTATCTTCGATTCGGAAATATATCAAATCTATAACCGAATGAAACTACACCGCCTTGCCATCTGCTTTTCCATATCTGTATGGGGGCTTGCAACGGCCTGCCACGAACAGACGAGCAAAGAGTACACGTTCGACCGCTCCGGCATCAGCCGGGAGGTACTGGAAAACTACCTCTCGCGAGCCGTTACTTTAACGGAATTCTTGATTGAAAACCCTTTCTATAACGACGCGCCCCTGTCTGAGAAGGAGGACGACATCCGAATGTTGAAAGCATTGAAAGCCAAATTCATCGGACGGGCCATCTACCGTTGGGGCAGGGAACACCTGATAGCCGACACGGCTTTCTGGAATCCGGCACGACGTTTGATGGAACGGATGCACCGGCACGACCCGGAGATGATTTTCCAGGCGGCTGTTTTTGAAATCGTTACCACCCGTGTAGATAGCATTGAGATTCCGGAATGGAGTTTTTCGGCTCTGGGCATACCGTACGAAAAGAGACATTTCTGCTACGAAAAGATGCTGAACCGGGAAGGGAAATTCGTCAACCACTGGGGCGAGGGGGCGAGTGTCCCCGACATCACGCAACAGGAGACGCAATTGTGGCTGATGTTCCTGGCGGGAAGCTACATCCGAATCGGATGCGAGGCGATTCACTGGGGACAGGTGAGCCTGATCGGTATGAATGACCCGGAATTCCGTACGTGGAGGGATTTCCTCGAAAAAGCCCGTGCGTTTGCCCGGCAAAACTCCCGCCGCGGATGGGTGCTGTTCGACGCACACACCCCTACGGGCGGCATGATTGTGGAGGGAAAAAGCCTGCTGGACTTCAACTCCTTTCCTCTCCGCATCAAGGAGATCCCCGAAAAACCACTGCACGGCATCTTGGAAAAGCCCTACCTGGATGCTCTTTACGGGCGAAGCAAGGGGGGAATGACACCCTCGGGATGGAGCTGCGAATCGCTTCCCTATCTGGTAGAGTTCGACAATTTCGGCATATCCGCCCGTCCCGGTGTGGCGGGTACACCCTATTTTATCTGGGGATACGATGAAATCTCCTGGTTCTGCAAACTGGACGAGGAATACCGCGACTACTGGCTACACTACGCCTACGACTGGTTGCGGGAGAACGACTCCAACGCATTCCTGCAAATGCCCCTCTCGCGTGTGGTAAACTGGGGCGAGGGACATCCGCCCTTTCTTTTCAAGGGAAATAACCGGAGCAAGGATTGCCCTGAGGGGATGAACATAGAGAAAAGCGTGGCCGATATATGGTCAAACCAGCCTTAACTCCCCCTCTCCTTGCGCAAGGAGAATTCCGTTTATCCGACCTCTTTGCCCTGCAACATTTTTGTCAAGGTCTTCACCCCTTCGGTAGCTCCTTGCCGGATCACGGTTATCTCCCGGTCGGCAGGGACCCGTACCTCCTTGGGGTCTATCAAATAGACCGAGACACGATTCGGCACATAATTCAACAACCCTGCGGCAGGATAGACATTCAGCGAAGTTCCTACGATGACAAAAATATCGGCCTGGGAGACCAGTTCGATGGCCGGCTCAATCATGGGTACAGCCTCGTTAAACCATACGATAAAGGGACGCAACTGGCTTCCGTCGGCAGCCAGATCGCCCAGATGAATATCGCAATCGGGAGGGGTCAATTCGGTAATCAGGTTCGGATTCTTGGAAGAACGGGCCTTCATCAATTCGCCGTGCAGGTGCAAGACATGGGTGCTGCCGGCGCGCTCGTGCAGGTTATCGACATTCTGGGTGATGATGCGCACGTCGAAATCTTTCTCCAACCGGGCCAGGCCGATATGTCCTCCGTTGGGAGAGGCCGATAACAACTCCCGTCGCCGGGCATTGTAAAAGTCCAATACCAATTGCGGATTACGGTACCATCCCTCGGGTGTAGCGACATCTTCTATCCGGTGTTGTTCCCACAACCCGCCGGAATCCCGAAAGGTAGAGATACCGCTTTCGGCACTCATACCGGCTCCCGATAATACAACCAATCTTTTTTTCATAATCATTTATAATAAAAGTTGCTTTTACGAACAATTAAGCCGTTTATACCGTTTTTCAGGCAGTGTTCTTACAAAAATATTAAATTTTTTAATGAAAAACGAAGCGAAATAAGATAAATCGCTTATCTTCGCCGGGGAATTTGAAATTCAGGTGAGTAAGAAAGTATAAGAGACTGACGAATCACTCCTAAAAACAGAACCATTATGGACAAAATAAGTTACGCTCTGGGATTGAGCATGGGTAATAATTTCCTGCATACGGGTATCAAAACGCTCAATGTCGAGGATTTTTCCGCCGCCATAAAAGCCGTTTTCGAAGGAGAAAAGCCGGCCATGAGTTACGAAGAGGCCAAACAGATTATCAACGAATATTTTGCCTCTTTGCAGGCACAAATGTTACAACGAAACAAAGAAGAAGGCGAAGCATTCCTGGCCGAAAACAAGAAGAACCCGAAAGTGGTAACGCTCCCCAGCGGCTTGCAATATGAAATATTGACCCAGGGAAACGGCCCTAAACCCAAAGCGACTGACCGTGTACGGTGCCACTACCACGGAACGTTGATCAACGGACAGGTATTCGACAGTTCGGTAGAACGCGGACAGCCGGCCGTATTCGGTGTCAGCCAGGTAATTCCCGGATGGGTCGAAGCGTTGCAACTGATGCCGGTAGGTTCACGTTGGAAACTTTTCATCCCCTCCAATCTGGCATACGGAGAACACGGTGCGGGAGATTCGATTGCCCCCAACTCTGCCCTGATCTTTGAAGTAGAATTAATCGGAATCGTATAACAAACATATATTTATTTGAAAACAGAAATGAAAAAAACAGTTTTAGTTTCAACAGCTTTATCTATTTTAGTCGCTGTTGGTTTAAGTTCTTGCAGCAGCACACCTTCTGCATCTCTCAAATCGGATGTGGACAGCGTCAGCTATGCTATCGGTGTAACAAACGGAGCCAGCATCAAACAGATGATTGATGGGGCGAAAAAAGAATCTAACATTGAACTGAATGTCAATGACCTGTTGGCAGGATTCATGGCTGCCGCCAAAGGAGACTCTACCAAAATCAGTATGCAGGATGCCTATACGGTTATACAAACATACCTGATGAAGGTAGACCAAAAAATGAAAGAAGAAAACCTGGCAGCCAGCCAAAAATTCCTGTCTGAAAAAGAAAAGGAAGAAGGGGTAAAGAAAACCGAATCCGGTTTGCTCTATAAAGTGGTTACCGAAGGAAACGGTATAAAACCGAAACATAACAGCAACATCAAGGTTCATTACAAAGGTACCAAAATCGACGGAACCGAGTTCGACAGCTCTTACAGCCGCAACGAACCGGCAGAATTCCCGTTAGGCCAAACCATCCCGGGCTGGATAGAAGGTATCCAATTGATGAACGTAGGTTCCAAATATATTTTCTACGTACCGGCAGAACTGGCTTATGGCGAAATAGGACACGGCATTATCAAACCCAACGAAGCGCTGGTATTTGAAGTAGAGTTGCTGGACATCCTGCCGGATGACAAGTAATAATCTTATCTTCCATAAATTGAAAATAAAAACTCCCGCAAAACGGGAGTTTTTATTTTTTATGACCGGATGGCATCAGCCAAATAAAAACCTAAAAAATAACGAATCGCGATATTTTTTCAGGAAAACACATTTTTTCTCGCCTAAAAATTTCACATTCCAAACTATATGATTACATTTGCACCGCATTTACGGGGTGTAGCGCAGTTGGCAGCGCGCCACGTTCGGGACGTGGAGGCCGGAAGTTCGAGTCTTCTCACCCCGACCAAAGCGAACAACAAAAGTTGTTCGCTTTTTTATTTCCGTTCCATACCCTGCCTCCCCACCGGCCTTTATACTTCCTAAAAACGCTGTACTCCCCAAACTCTCCCGTCGGAATTTTGAACATTTTTTGTATCTTTGTGTGAATCAAAAAAAGCATACAACCGTGGCAAAGGAAATGGTAGAAACGCCGCTGATGAAGCAGTACCTCGAAATCAAGAAGAAGCATCCCGATGCAATATTGCTCTTCCGGGTAGGCGACTTTTATGAAACGTTTTCGGACGATGCCATCACGGCCTCCGAAATATTGGGAATCACCCTTACGCGGCGAGCCAACGGAGCAGCTCAATATGTGGAACTGGCCGGATTCCCCCACCACGCCCTGGACACCTACCTGCCCAAACTGGTACGCGCCGGCAAACGGGTGGCCATTTGCGACCAGCTGGAAGACCCCAAACTAACCAAAAAGCTGGTAAAACGGGGCATTACCGAATTGGTTACCCCGGGCGTTTCCATCAACGACAACATCCTGAACCACAAGGAGAACAACTTCCTGGCCGGCATCCACTTCGACAAGGGTATTTGCGGGGTGGCGTTTCTGGACATCTCTACCGGAGAGTTCCTGACGGCACAAGGATCGTTCGACTACGTGGATAAACTGCTGAACAACTTCTCGCCCAAAGAGGTTCTCTTTGAACGCAACAAACGGAAACTGTTTGAAGAGCATTTCGGCACACACTATTTCACCTTTGAACTGGACGACTGGATCTTTACCGAAGATGCCGCCAACGACCGGCTGCTGAAACATTTCGAGACCAAAAACCTGAAAGGGTTCGGCGTACACAACCTCAAAAGCGGCATTGTCGCCGCAGGTGCGCTGTTGTATTACCTGGACATCACCCAACATACGCACATCGGCCACATATCGGCCCTCTCGCGGATCGAGGAGGAGCGTTACGTACGCATCGACAAATTCACGGCCCACAGCTTGGAGTTGTTGGAAACGATCAACGAAGGCGGGAAAAGCCTGCTCGATGTGATAGACCGTACCACCAGCCCGATGGGCGCCCGGCTGTTGCGCCGCTGGATCATCTTCCCCCTCAAAGAGGTAAAAACCATCAACGACCGGTTGTCTGCGGTAGAATACTTTTTCAAGGCCCCGGAGGTGAAGGAACAGATCGAACAGCAGATTGCACGGATCGGTGACGTAGAACGCATCATCTCGAAGGTGGCCGTAGGCAGAATCTCCCCCCGCGAGGTGGTACAGCTGAAAGTGGCCCTGACAGCCATGGAGCCTATCAAACAACTCTGTACCGAAAGCACCGAACCGGTACTGCAAACCATCGGCGACAGACTGGACCTGTGTACTGTCATCCGCGACCGGATAGAGCGGGAGATCAACAACGATGCCCCGGCCCTGCTCAACCGAGGGGGCGAAATCATCCGGCAGGGTGTCAACGAAGAACTGGACCAACTGCGGGAGATGGCTTACTCCGGCAAGGATTACCTGCTGCACATCCAACAGCGAGAAAGCGAACGGACCGGTATCCCAAGCCTGAAAATCAGCTACAACAACGTATTCGGATACTACATCGAGGTACGCAATACGCACAAGGACAAGGTTCCTCCTGAATGGATACGGAAACAGACCCTGGTAAGTGCCGAGCGCTACATCACACAGGAGCTGAAAGAATACGAAGAAAAAATTTTAGGCGCAGAAGACAAGATACAATCGCTCGAAACGCAACTGTTCAACGAGCTGGTTCTATCGCTGGCCGACTACATACAGGCCATCCAGAACGATGCCTCGTTGATCGCCCGGCTGGACTGCCTGCTCTCGTTCGCCACCGTGGCCAAAGAGAACCGCTACATCCGGCCCGAGGTAAACGACGGTACGGAAATCTGTATTACCGAAGGGCGCCATCCGGTGATAGAAAAACAGTTACCTCCGGGCGAAGCCTATATTTCCAACAGCGTAACGCTGGACAACGAACACCAGCAGATTATGATGATAACCGGGCCGAATATGGCCGGTAAATCGGCCCTGCTACGACAAACGGCCCTGATCGTGCTACTGGCGCAAACGGGAAGTTTCGTCCCGGCGGAGGCAGCCCGCATCGGAATTGTGGACAAGATTTTTACCCGCGTGGGGGCATCGGACAACATCTCGGTAGGAGAATCCACCTTCATGGTAGAGATGAACGAGGCGGCCAACATCCTCAACAACATATCCGACCGCAGCCTGGTCCTGTTCGACGAACTGGGACGCGGCACCAGTACCTACGACGGTATATCCATTGCATGGGCCATCGTCGAGTATATACACGAACACCCCAGGGCCCGGGCCAAAACGCTCTTTGCCACCCACTATCACGAGCTCAACGAGATGGAACGGAGCTTCAAACGCATCGCCAACTACAACGTCTCGGTAAAGGAGGTGAGCAACAAGGTGATTTTCCTGCGTAAACTGGTACGCGGAGGCAGCGAACACAGCTTCGGTATCCACGTGGCCAAAATGGCAGGGATGCCGCAAAGCATCGTCAAGCGGGCAAACAACATCTTGAAACAGCTTGAATCGGATAACCGGAAAAGCGGTATCGCCAAACCTACCCAACAGATCGCCACGCAACGCGAGGGAATGCAGTTGAGCTTCTTCCAGCTGGATGACCCCGTACTGAGCCAGATACGCGACGAAATCAAGAACCTCGACATCAACTCCCTCACCCCGATCGAGGCGTTGAACAAGCTGAACGAGATCCGTAAAATCATAACGGGGAAATAGCCGCCAGGCTACCTCCCCGTTACATATTTCAAAAGTCAACCGTTATCAATAGTTATTCCGCATCGGTTCGAAAAAGGCTCTGGGATGCAAACAGGCCGGACAGGTTCCGGGTGCGGCAAGCCCCGTATGGATAAACCCGCAATTGCGGCACTGCCACTGGACGGGTTCCGTACGTTTAAAAACGGAACTCTCCTCTACGTGTTTAAGCAAAGTGCGGTAACGCGACTCGTGAAAGTCTTCTACCTTCATAATCATTTTAAAGGCCGTTGCTACATCTTTGAACCCTTCGGCTTCGGCTACCCGGGCAAATTCGGGGTAGAGCGACGACCACTCCAATTTTTCGCCCTCGGCAGCTTCCAGGAGGTTTTCGGCCGTTGTCCCGATCGCCCCGGCGGGATAATCGGCCGTAATGCAGACCATCCCTCCTTCCAGGAATTTAAAAAACCGTTCGCCATGAGCCCGTTCCTGGTCGGCCGTTTCCAGAAAAACGGCGGCAATCTGCTCGTATCCCTCTTCCCGGGCCACGTGGGCAAACATCGTATAACGGTTTCGTGCCTGCGACTCGCCGGCAAACGCTTTCAACAGGTTCTGTTCGGTCAATGTTCCTTGGATACTCTTTTTCATATCGGCTGTTTTAATGGTAATAACATACCATTAAAACAGTTCCTCCCGGGAAAAAGTTTCTTTTCGAGGGAAACATTTTTTAGACTGAAACCCGATCCGAGAAGGGGGGGAAAACAGAAACCTATTTGGCTTCGATGGCTGGCGGGATACGAAGCAGTTCAAAAGAACCGCCCTGATCGAAGGCCCCCTCGATAGCTTTGAAATAGGCTTTGAGGTGCTCGGTCTGGGAATGTTTCTGATGTGCCTGTTTATGCTGCCACTTCTCTAACAAGAAAAACAGGGTGGTGTCGTTGTACGATTGGTATATTTCGTATTTTAAACATCCCGGCTCTTTGAGGGTCTCTACGGCACACCGATCGAAGGCACGCTTGAAATCGGCCACGCGGTCGGGTTTTATCTTATAGGTAATGTGCATGACCTGTGCCGTATCTACGGCCGTTTGTTTCTCTTGACCGGCTTTCTTTACCCCTTCCTGGCAACCGGTTACAACTCCCCATGCAAAGAGGGAGGAGAACTGTATATAAAAATTTTTCTTATCGGGTTTCTATTTCGTTTTTTTGCGGATAGTCAATCGTGTAATGCAATCCCCGGCTCTCTTTGCGCTCCATTGCCTGACGGGTAATCAGGTAACCGACGTTGATCATGTTGCGCAATTCGCAAATCTCTTTCGAGGCCTTGCTGCGTTTGAAGAGGTTTTCGGTCTCTTCGTACAAAATATCGAGACGCACCCAGGCCCGTTTCAAGCGCAAATCGCTGCGGACAATCCCTACATAGGAGCCCATGATCTGGTTGACCTCTTTCATGCTCTGGGTAATGAGCACCATCTCTTCGTTGATTACCGTCCCCTGGTCGTTCCATTCAGGAATCTCGGTATTGAAATCGTACCGATCCAGGACGCTGACTGCGTGTTTGGCTGCGGCATCGGCATAGACGACAGCCTCTATCAGGGAGTTGGAGGCCAGGCGGTTCCCGCCGTGCAATCCCGTGCAGGCACATTCGCCTACGGCATAGAGCCGGCCGATGCTCGACTGGGCATTCAAATCGACCTTGATGCCGCCGCACAGGTAATGGGCCGCGGGAGCTACCGGTATATAGTCTTTGGTAATATCGATTCCCAGGCTCAGGCACTTTTCGTAAATGTTCGGGAAGTGTCTCCGGGTCTCATCGGGGTCTTTGTGCGTTACATCCAGATAGACGTGGTCGTCGCCGCGCGCCTTCATCTCGCTGTCGATGGCGCGTGCCACGATATCGCGCGGGGCCAACGAC
>DVNA01000070.1 GCA_018714665.1 Candidatus Gallibacteroides avistercoris
CCAAGGTATATCCCGTTCGTATCGGGGACGGCTCTCGCCGTTTGGCATAAACGAACTATGGAGAGAAGCAAAAAAAAGGCCGACTATACAGTCGGCCTTTTTTGTATCCGTATTATTTTGATGAGGGAAGGAATCGGTGCGAGTTCAATTCCCTCTACCTCGTGCCGAATAAACGATATTCAGGTTGTTGGATCGTTTCAGCGCCTCCTTGGTAGCGGTAATGATGCCCATTTCGGTACCACGGTCGGCCTTGATGGAAACCTGCATATAACCTTGGTTCTCTTCTTTCATGGCGGCCCTTTCCCGGATCATCTCCCGTTCGATATCCGACTCGTCTATGAATTTGTCGTTGAGTTGTATTCGGTTTTCATCCCCCAATTTTTGGGCGTAATACCCGGTAGGCTTTCCGATGTAGAGGTAAGTAATCAGCGATTTTTTTTCTAATTTTGTCAATTCTGTTGCCGTAGGCGGATCTATATCCACCATTAACGGCATCTCTTTCATGCTGGTTGTGATCATAAAGAAAAACAGCAAAGTGAAAATAAGATCGGGCAAAGAAGAAGTATTTAATGGAGGAACTTCGCGCCTTTCACTTCGTTTAAATTTTCCCATACGTTTTTGATTTATTCTGATTGGCTGAAATATTCTATTTCTTCGGCTTCCGAGATACGGCGGGGATAGATGGTTAAAATGGCTTTCTTCCCTTCGTCGCTCAACTCGGCAAATGTTTTGTTGAATTTTTGTTTGGCCAGTTCGTTACGTAGTTCGTTGTACGCGGCCGTTAATTCGTTTTGAACGTTTATATACGCCTGGTACTTGGTCGAAACGTCATTTTGCAAAGCAATGATGTGCTTGGTGGTTACCGGGAATATTCCAAAAAAAGGGACCTCGATGTTTTCTTTTTCTGGAAGATCGGGCAGATCTTTCGGATTGGCGATGAACTCTTTGACAATCTCTTTGAGATCTCTTAACGGAATCTCTTCTTCACGCACCATAATCCTGTTTTCGTGATTGATGTATATTTCCAACAGGTTTCGCTTTTCGATGTCCGTTTTTTGCTTGATCTCTCCCGACTCGATGGGGGGAGGTAACCGACGTTGTATTCCTTTGTCCGAGTCGATTGATGTAGTAACTAAAAAAAATACCAGCAGCAAGAATGCTATATCCGCACTCGAACTGGAATTGATTCCGGGCACATACCGCTTTCTTCTTTGAAACATCATTGTTTGAAAGGTTGTTTGTTCAGTAATCTCTCGGTTGTATCTCGTTCTGCTATTTTTGCAGGGCCTTTTTTACGTTATAGTATATGACTGACACTATCCCCATTCCCAATAGGAAGTATATGGTGTATAGAAACATATCGGTAACTTTCAACCAGAAGTAGATGTTCTCCTTGCCTTCGTATCGTAGAATCTGCAAGGGGGTACCGTCTCCCAAACTCCATGCTATGGTCATAACAATAGCTAATGTTACAGGTATGAGGATGAACCGTATCGCTTTTCGTGGCGAGTTTTTGAGTCGGATCAGAAATTTCCGTATGGTAAAAAGAGCTGTTACGATGATACAAAACGATAAAATGATGTATATCCAATATAGCAGTATGTCGGTATAAACCGGTTCGGGGCGTTCGTCCGTAGGGTCTATCTCTCCTCCGAAATAGAACAGGAGAGATATGACTAACGTTATGCCGAGCAAGATGTACAACAAAATTGGTATTCTTTTGAGCATGGCGGATCCCGGTTTAGTTCTTGAATTTCAGGTTGTATTTGATAACCATGTCCAGCAACGAGATGGAAGCGTCTTCCATACTGTTGATAAGGCTCTCTACCTTGGCCAGGATGTAGTTGTAGAAAAGCTGTAATATCAGTGCTACCACCAATCCTCCGATGGTAGTGATTAATGCCACTTTCATCCCTCCGGCTACGATGGTAGCCGAGATGTCGCCCATGATCTGTATGCGGTCGAACGTCTCAACCATCCCGATAACTGTACCCAGGAAACCCAGCGACGGAGCCATGGCGATGAACAGGGCAATCCAGGAAAGACCTCGTTCCAATAACCCGGCTTGTACACCTCCGTACGATATAATGGATTTTTCTACTACGTCTATTCCGTTGTTTATCCGCATCAACCCTTGGTAGAAAATGGAGGCAATCGGTCCCGGTGTGTTGCGGCAAATATCTTTTGCGTGTTCCAGATCGCCCCGGTTTAAGGCATTTTCTACCGAGGTCAGCAGTTTTTTGGAGTTGATTTCAGCCATACTCAGGTAGATGATTCTTTCCAAGCAAAAAGATAGCCCGATAATCAGTGCAAGGGCAATAAAGCTCATATAGAATGCAGAACCTTCTATAAACTTTGTTTTCAGGGCTTGGTGCAATCCTTCCCCTTCATTGGCGATATTGGCTTGTAAAGTCTCGGTAGCGTCTTGTGCATATCCTGCTTGTATGACAAAGAGTGAGGTGATTACCAGTAAAACAAGAATGAGAAAATTTTTTTTCATCGAGTCTCTTTTATGTTATATATGCTATTTTGTTTCTTGCTAAGAAAAAGTTGTTCAGGACGGTTGAAGCGGAAAGCCACAGGTAGGAAAATCTTTGTTTTTTTAGAATCTTTGTTGCCGAGGTGATGAATTTCATACGGTAATATGATTCTTGGTGTCCTCTTTATTATGGCTTCTTGTTTTCGCTCTCAGCTTTTTATCCGACCTTTGTTCCTATGCAAAGATAGATATATATTTAACTTGTACAAAATGCCGGTATGTAAATTATATATACGAACAACTCTTTTGGAAATGTTGCTGACGGTTTTAGAGATATGTTTTCTTATTTATTCAATACCTTTTCTACTTTCTCGGCATATTGGATTCCGATGGGAAACTCTTGGTCAAGGCCTCTAAGGGTGATTCGCGAACGGGTAAAGGTTTCTACGGCAGCTATGGGAATGACATATGAGCGGTGAATGCGGAGGAATGCATTGTCGGGTAATCGGTCGGTAATTGCTTTTAGATTGGTACGGGTGATAATCTGGTCGCCCGATGTCCGGATTATTTTTACATAATTACCCAACGCTTCGATGTACAGGATATTGGCAAGAGGAATACTGACGTTGTTATACTCCTGTTTTACTACCAGCGATTCAGGCTTTACCACGCGACCTGCATCGATGCGTCGCATAGCCTTCTCTACGGCCCGCTCAAAACGGTTGTAGGAGAACGGTTTGTGTAGGAAATCGACGGCATCGAGGTTGAATCCTTCGAGGGCATATTGGGCATAGGCGGTGGTAAAAATAAAACAACACTCTTTGGGCAGGATGTCGGCTATTTCCAGTCCGTTGATACTGTTCATCTGAATGTCGAGAAAGACGAGGTCAGGCTTGCGGCGGCGTATCTCTTCCAACCCGACGCTTGGTTCGCTGAAAGTACTCAGTTCCATGCCTCCCTTGCGACGGCAGAATTGTTCGATAATCAACAGGGCCATCGGTTCGTCGTCTATCGCTATGCAGGTAATGTTCCTCATTTTAACTGTATGTTTAGAAAAACAGTGTATTTCCCGTCTGTCTCTTCGGTGCGTAGCTCGTAACGATTGGGATAGAGCAGGTCCAGACGTTTGCGGCAGTTGGCTATACCGATACCGCAAATTCCATCTTCTCGGCGACGCATGACGCTGTTTTCTGTTTCCAGAGTCAGTCGCTCTTCATTTACCCGAATAGAGATGTGGGCCGAACAGTCTGTATCCGAAGAGGTCCCGTATTTGAAAACGTTCTCAATGAAGGTAATCAGTATCATGGGAGGAATCAGTATCTGTTTGTTGGAAGCCTCCAATGAGAGATTCACCTGGGTATGGTGATTTAACCGGAGCTTTTGCAGGTCGACATACTGTTGTATGTAGTCCAGTTCGCGTTCGACGGGAATAAGTTCAAAATCGCTTTGTGAGTACATATAACGCAGAATCCCGGAAAACTTGATGAAGGCCGACTCCGTTTTATCCGATCCGGAAAGGACCAATGCATAGAGTGTGTTGAGTGTGTTGAAGAGGAAGTGAGGATTGATTTGGGCCTTGTAAAGGGCCAGTTCGGCCTTGTTCTTTTCCGCTTCGACGGCTTGGAGAGACAGTATCTGGCGGAAAAGCTCGAATGTCAGTTCAATGGCCAACGAAAATCCCGTTACGATCAGGAAAAAAAACCAGATGGTCTGGCGGCGTATGTTCTTTCGGATGATGATTTGTTCGGCACTGTCGTTTGGGTGATTGTTCGGAATAGGCAGATAGGTAAGCAATACGGTTATCGATACCAATATTATGAGGAGTATGGCAATATGCAGGTATTTTTTCTGCATGAATAGTTTAGGCAGACAGATAAGCCTATAAACGAAATAAAGTGTATAGACGTAAGATATCAACGAAATGAGAATTCCCGTGTCGTTGGCAATCCATCGATCTACGGGTAACAACATGATGGCTAACGGGATGATGACCAAACAAAAAAGCAGGTCTATATAGAGTGCGATACGGTTTCTTTTCATGCAGCCAAAATTTTCTCTATTTGCAAAGATACGACATTTTGTTGAGGGGCGGTCACAATATAAGGGTTGTTCGTCACCACATTCTGGCAGTTTGTCACCACATTCTCCCTTCTTTTTATCATTTTGTGTAGGTTTGCATATAATATGCAACACCTTGTTGGATAAATATTTATTAACAAACATCATACAAACAGGAACATGAAAAAGATTATTTATCTCATGCTGTGCTGCCTGCCGTTGTTCGCTGCCTGTGGTGGCCAGAAGCAGGAACTGCCCGGCGAAGACTACAAGACGCTGACCGTAACCACCTCTGATCAGACCTTGCAAACCACCTATCCTGTTACCCTACGGGGGCGACAGACGGTAGAGGTTCGTCCACAGGTGAGTGGGACTATTACGAAAATATGTATCAACGAAGGGGATGCTGTACGGCAGGGACAGGTCTTGTTTATTATTGACCAGGTACCTTATCAAGCCGCTTTGGAAACCGCATTAGCCAACGTAAAAAGCGCTGAGGCCAAGTTGCAGACCGCTAAATTGACAGCA
>DVNA01000008.1 GCA_018714665.1 Candidatus Gallibacteroides avistercoris
AATTAAAATCTATATTTTTATGAACGGTTTCATATACCTTGTTTTTAAATTCCATGTCGTTGAAATATTCAACGGACAACCCTTTTTCGCCGTTCCGGCTTCTTAAATATTCCGACGGGATGGCATTCCCTACCTTCTTGGCCGGATAGTACATTGCCTTGGTGATGGGTTGTACCAACAACGAGGGACCGAACATATAGGTATCGTCTATTTCCCGAACCTTCTTGTCAGTGAAATCCATCGGAAGAGCTCTCATCAAGGTATAGTCTTCGTTATAAACCCTCCACGCGTTGGCGTAAATATAAGGCATCAACCGGTAACGGAGAGCGAGGCCTTTTAGTATTGACTCGTAGGCAAGTTTATCGTTTTCAAACCGATAAATCTCACGCGGCGTTCCTGTTCCATGTGCCCGGAATATAGGGGAAAAAACGCCGAACTGGAACCACCTGGCATATAACTCCCGGTAGGCTGGGCTCCCTATCCCCTGAGCATACTCTCCTCCGGCACCGCTGGGGAAAAAGGCACCGATATCGTGCGACCAATAGGGGATACCGGCCATACAGAAATTCAATCCGGCAGAAATCTGCTTGCGTAAAATATCCCAGCTGGCACCGATGTCGCCCGACCAGGTTACGGCGGCATTACGTTGTTGCCCCGCAAAGGCCGACCGGGTAAGGATAAACAACCGTTTATTGAAATCTTTTCGATAGTTCTCGTAAATACTTCGGGTCGCCTCCAACGAATAGGCGTTCAGGTATTGTCCGATTTCCCCCAGGCAACAGTTCCCCAGGCTTTTGATTCCTTTTTCCGTATCTTCTCTTGTCCCAGAATTATTGACTTCGGGTTCTGTTCCATCCAACCACAAGGCATCTACCCCGTTATCGAGCAATCCTCTTTTAAGGTGTTTATAGTAGATGGCTCTGGCTTCGGGATGGAAGAAGTCTATCAACTTCCCGGAAGACCAATGATCGGGCTCAAACAACAGATTCTTTGCTTTCAACTCTGCATACATATGACTCCTGACCCCAACGGCCGGCCAGATAGAACACATCAACTTCACATGTTGGTTGTGCAGTTTTTCTATGTTTTGCGCGGGATTGGGGAAATTGTACGGTTCAAAATACATGGACGACCACATGGAACCGTCGCCCCAATATTGCCAATCCTGTACGATATTATCGATGGGGTATTGCCGTTTACGGTACTCGGAAACAACAGAATTCAATTCGTCAAAGCTCTGGTAACGTTCCTTACTTTGCCAATAGCCGTAAGCCGATTTAGCAAACAGGGGAGCTTTTCCCGTCAGTTGCCGATAACCGGAGATAATGGCATCCGGGGTTTCTCCCGCTACAAAATAGTACTTGACGCTTTTGCCATATTCCGATTGGAACGACATCTGATTTTTCTTTTCGGAAAACAGCGATTTGGAGTAGTTGTCCCAAAGTAACCCGTATTGGTTGGTCGATAACAAAAAGGGAACAATCGCTATTGTATTTGCCTGAACCAACAGTATCTCTTTGTCGCGATAATCCATGAACCCGTCTTGAAACTGTCCCAATCCGTAAAGGGACTCGTCCGGGGATATCTTAAAGTGCTGGGAAATGTTGTATCCGGTATCTCTGTCGTTGTTTGTTCCGGTCTCTTCCAAATAGACCTTCTTGGTTTGGGAAGAAACAAACCGGGCATTTCCCGATTCTTTGTCTATTTCGACAATCAAACCATCGGAAATGGCTCTCACTTTACTACGGTCTTCTAAATAATCAAGGTGTATGGATTTCGGTTCTGCAATTACGACCAGTTCAGTTTGATCTGTTGCTGACGAGTTCAGAGGTTCTATCTGTACCCCGACAATCCGGTCAGTGTAGAAGGTATATGTTTTTTTCACATCTTTCGTTGAAAAGACTATTCCATTCGGAATTTTTTGACACGAATCATCTGCTGCATACAGAAACGATACTGCCATAAACAGAGAATATACCGAGAAAAAAAACTTTTTCATTGTTTTATAGATTAAAGTTATTATTTCCAAAACATTACAAATGGATGAATTTTGCCATATCAATAACCGGAACAATCCTGTTAAAAACAAATATAATTAATAAAACAAAAATAGAATTTTCTTTCGGAAAAAGCCGAGAATAGTTGTAGAAAAAAATAACTTTACACTAAGTCCGTTGTCTCCTCTGACAAACAATGTGGTAAAATAAAAGCCTGTCTCTATATTTTTATAGAAAAACCTTCTGTATAGCCTTATAGAGCAACCCTCAGAGTTCTATCTACAAAAAAAGAGACAGGACATTAAATTCATGCAATCTAAAATGAGACGCAAGAAAAGAGTATAATTCTTAATAAAAGTATCAAGATGAGCATGATTTCTGCCTTGGACATGGTGGAATCACGGTGATATTTGCGTTTTGTTGCCGGTTTAAGCGTATATTTTGTCATCATGGCATCAAAAACTTGCAGAAATCATCTGCCATACAAAATAATTCTATAACTTTGCTCTCGGTGATCATAGCGATTATTGTTTGTAAATCTTTGTGATTCAGTACTATAAAGATACAGTAATTTTCACTAATCACCAAATTTACAAGAACTTATAATTCGTCGAACTCACGTTACTTTAAGTAAACGATCAGGAAACATTTTGTTTTGGCAGATAAAGAATCCTGCTGCCAGATCATGGATATGTAAAAGAGAGGATTCGCCTGTATTTGTTTTTATGAAACCTTTAGTCTTTATCATTCTGTTTTGCGGTTTGTCTTTTGGGGGTATTCGCGGCAATGCACAAACTTCTCAGGCTGTTTTAGGAGATACGCTTGCGTCCGATTTTGAATATCTCGTAGAAATGTTGGAAAGTACTCATCCAGATCCTTATACCGGATTCGGTGGAAAGTTCTTTTTTCGAAAGGCAGCTTTTGAACTGGAAAACCGATTACGTTCCACGCCTCACAGTATGCAGGAATTTTATGATCAGGTTTCGGTTTTTCTTTCAAACATACGGGATGGTCATACCTGGCTGTCCAGTCCTGCTCCATCGGGGGAGCAGATGCAGCGGATGCTACCGTTACGCCTGAAGGTGATACCGGATGGGCTTATTGTGAACGGTTTGCCCAAAACATATCGGCATTTGTTGGGAAGCCGGGTACTCTCGATCCAAGGTGATTCCTTGCAGGCTGTGGTGACTCGTGCTTCGCGATTGAGAGCATGTGAGAATCTTTATGGCAGCTATACCCTTGTATGCAACCAAATATTGCACGAAAAGTTCCTGCACCAGCTCTTTCCGGGACAGAAAGATTCGTTGTGTCTGACTTTGCTGTCACCGGATAACCGTACGGAGCAGGTTACTCTTCCGTTGGAATCTGCAGAGAAGGCTTATGCCGACATAACCGCATTTGTTTCCACTTCCATGCAATTGCCCAAAAAGCAGTTGGAATATCGGTATATCGACAAGGAGAAGCAAGTGATGTACATCAATATTGATATGATTTACGGTCGTGACAATTTTGAATTCATGTACAATAACGGATGGGGAGGAATGGAGCAGCTGGATAATTACTATCGGAATTTGGGTATGAAGATGCCCGCTGATACACTTGAGGCAATCAGGAACCTTGCTTCCTTCTCCGAAACCTTTGCGGAAATGCTGACCGAAATGAAAGATAACCGGTCGGCTACATTGATTATTGACCTTAGAGGCAACTCGGGAGGATGGACACCCATTACGCTTCCTACACTTTATCAGCTTTATGGTCCGCGCTGTATCACCGTGGAAAGAGGGAAATTCTATCAGCTCATTTCCCCTTTGTTGCTGCAAAAGCAGAATACAGATCTTGCCCATTTTAACAGGGACCGGAAAGCCAATTGGAAAATGGGGGATTATACTTTGGCTGTAGAGGATACAACAGCGTCTGTTCCTACAATCGAGCAATTGTGCCGTGACAATATTTATATGACCAGTGTGCCTCATTTATTGGCGGCACAGAACGGAAAGCCGTTGTATACTCCCCGGCATGTTTTTGTGGTTACGGACTGCAACACTTTCAGCGCAGCTTTTCACTATACGTTTTATTTATGGAAATTGGGAGCTACAGTTGTAGGCGTGCCGAGCAGACAGGCACCGAATACGTTTATGGAGCAAACCATGTTCAAACTTCCGCTTACCGGTTTGCAGGGGAGTATTTCCAATTCCTTGCAGATATTTTTGCCAGGCAATGACCGGCGAGCCAAGACCTTCTATCCGGACTGGATGCCATCTTATGAGGACTATAAAAAATATGATTTCGATAGCAATGCGGAAATTCTTTTCCTACTCGAAAAATTGAAAAAGGAATTCTGATACCAATTCTTATGCTCCGGCAATCTTTCTCAGAATATAAATGATTCATTCTGAAAGAGATTGCCGTTTTTTTATAACTACAGATGTGCCATTCTGGAAACATCTGTTTCTCACTAGTGTCCACTAAAAATTAGAGAACGAGTTAAAAATTATAATTACTAAATAAAAGCCGTATCTTTGTCTATCATCAAATGACAAACCAACCATGAAAAGATTTTACCATAACTTCTTCTTTCTATTTTCCTTGTCTGTATTACTGCTTTGCGGTTGTCAAAAAGAAGAGGATTTGACCCCTCCTCCGGGAACAACGGACGATTCAACGACAGAAGAGTCGCCGGAATCGCCAGCAGAAGACAATAGCGACTATATAACCGTTAACCATTGGATAGACAACATCATGCGGGACAAATACCTGTGGTACGAGGACATTCCGGAGAGAAGCAGCCTGGATTATGGCAGCCATCCTTTTCAATTTTTCGAATCATTGTTATCCGAACAGGAACGGGGAGAGAGGGAAGGATATTACTCTACCATAGAACAGTTGGTAACATCGCCACGAAGCATCAACAGCGTAACGCTCAACTACGGGATGGAATATATCTTATACGAACTACCCGGTACCTCGTATTATGTGGCCAGGATTATCTACGTATTACCCAACTCGCCGGCCCAGGAAGCCGGGATAAAACGTGGCGACTGGGTCATCGCTTCCAACGGGACACCCATCACCGCAGACAACCATACACAGCTACTCTCTTCCGGATCAACGGCCGTGTTAAGTACCATGACGTACAATCCGGATACCGACCTCTTTGATACCGGACCCGACATCCGCATCTCAGCAGCTCGGACGGTAGAAAACAATCCGATATTTTTAGACACGATTTACACATACAATTCGCAAAAAATAGGCTACCTGGTATACAACAGCTTTGTAACCGGCAAGAACGGCTACGACGACAAAAGTTACCTGACTGAAATGGTGAAATGTTTTGAACGTTTTAAAACACAAAACGTAAATCAGTTCATACTGGACCTGCGTTACAACGGCGGCGGATACATAGACTGTTCCCAATGGCTCGGTACAGGACTGGCCCCTGCTTCGTCCTTGGACAAGACGTTTGCCTATATGTTATCGAACGACAAGCAGGAGAACCGGAAGGAGGAGCTCTTGTTCATTCCGGAAGCAACATCCGGCAATCTGGATCTATCGCAACTGTATGTAATCACCTCCTCTTTTACGGCATCGGCCAGCGAGACGGTCATCAACAGCCTGCGGGCATATATGAACGTAACCCTTATCGGGACGACAACCGAAGGGAAAAACGTAGGAGGATACATCTATGAAAACATCCTGCTCGGTTATGCCATCACCCCCATCACGTTCAGGGTATATAACTCGTTGGACCAGTCGGATTTCAACCACGGATTCGTCCCCGACCACGTCATAGACGAAATGGCCTCGATGGAGCCTTTTTACGACTTGGGGGACACCCGCGAAACAATGCTGGCAAAAGCCATCTCGCTAATCACCGGAACAGCAGCGCCGACAAACATAAACGTAAAATCGGCATCGCACGCCATGCCGGTAAAGATTTCGCCGTTACACTCCCTCTCCAAATACGGGAATTATGGAAAATTGTTAAAAAAAGAAGAATAACCTGCATCATACCCCTCCCCAAAGCCATTAACCGACTGATAACAAACGGTGTAGCTTTTTAATGATTGTTGTGTTTTCATAAAGCTGTACAAGTATTAAATATTCGTACCTTTGCAGCCTAATTTTAACCATAGAAAATTTTTATGATGGAAATGAAAATGCAATTTAAGGAGGGGTTATGGAACAACCAAATCGACGTACGTGATTTCGTACACCTTAACATCACTCCTTATTACGGTAATGCCGACTTTCTGACCGGCCCCACCGAACGGACTAAAAAAGTGTGGAACGTTTGTCTGGCAGCTTTGGAAGAAGAACGCGCCCACAATGGCGTACGAAAAATCGACAACCAACATATTTCGACCATAACTTCGCATAAAGCCGGATACATAGATAAGGAAAACGAACTGATTGTCGGCCTGCAAACCGACGAACTGCTGAAACGTGCCATAAAACCTTTCGGGGGCATCAAGGTAGTAGAAAAGGCCTGCAAGGAAAACGGACTGGAAGTAGATGAAAAAGTACGTGACATCTTCAACCACTACCGCAAAACACACAACGACGGGGTATTCGACGTATATACCGAAGAGATACGCTCATACCGCTCGCTCGGATTCTTGACCGGATTGCCCGACAACTATGCCCGCGGACGCATCATCGGCGACTACCGCCGTCTGGCCCTTTACGGCATAGATCGGTTAATCGAAGCCAAAAAAGCCGACCTCGCCTCATTGACCGGCCCCATGACAGAGGAACGCATCCGTACCCGGGAAGAGGTGGCCGAACAGATCAAGGCTTTGAAAGAGATTAAAATAATGGGCGAATATTACGGGCTGGATCTATCCCGACCCGCATGCTCGGCACAAGAGGCCGTACAATGGGTTTACATGGCCTATCTGGCTGCCGTAAAGGAACAGGACGGTGCCGCCATGTCGCTGGGGAACGTATCGTCGTTCCTCGACATCTACATCGAATACGACCTGCAACACGGCAACATCGACGAAACCTTCGCCCAGGAACTGATAGACCAGTTCGTCATCAAACTGCGGATGGTACGCCACCTGCGGATGGCATCGTACAACGAGATTTTCGCCGGAGACCCCACCTGGGTAACCGAAGCCATCGGCGGACGCTTCAACGACGGACGGACGAAAGTAACGAAAACCTCGTTCCGCTTCCTGCAAACGCTCTACAACCTCGGTCCCAGTCCCGAACCGAACATGACGGTGTTGTGGAGCCCCGAGCTGCCCGAAGGATTCAAAGAATTCTGTGCAAAGGTATCCATCGATACCTCTTCTATCCAATACGAAAACGACACCCTGATGCGTGAGGTACGCAACTGCGACGATTACGGTATCGCCTGCTGCGTATCCTATCAGGCCATCGGCAAGCAGATACAGTTCTTCGGGGCCCGTTGTAACCTGGCCAAAGCCCTGCTGTTGGCCATCAACGGCGGACGCTGCGAAAATACCGGAACGGTCATGGTAAAAGATATCCCGGTACTCACCGGAGACTTGTTGAACTTTGAAGAGGTATGGTCCAACTACAAAAAGGTATTGATGCAGGTGGCTCGCGTATACAACGAAGCGATGAACATCATCCACTACATGCACGACAAATATTACTATGAAAAAGCCCAGATGGCTTTTGTAGATACCAATCCCCGCATCAACCTGGCCTACGGCGTTGCCGGACTCTCCATCGCCATCGACTCGTTGTCGGCCATCAAATACGCCAAAGTAAAGGCCAAACGCAACGACATCGGCTTAACGGAAGGATTCGACATCGAAGGAGAGTTCCCTTGCTTCGGGAACGACGACGACCGCGTAGATCACCTCGGGGTCGATCTGGTTTACTTTTTCAGTGAAGAGCTGAAAAAACATCCCGTTTATAAAAACGCCCGTCCTACCCTCTCGCTGCTGACCATCACCTCCAACGTCATGTACGGCAAGAAAACCGGAGCAACACCCGACGGACGACTGAAAGGCGTAGCCTTTGCCCCGGGAGCCAACCCGATGCACGGACGCGACAAGAAAGGTGCCATCGCATCGCTCAGCTCCGTGGCCAAACTCCGCTACCGCGACGCTCAGGACGGTATCAGCAACACCTTCTCCATCGTGCCCAAAGCCCTCGGCGTAGATACCGAAACCCGGATAGAAAACCTGGTTACGATGATTGACGGATACTTTACCAAGGGAGCACATCACCTGAACGTAAATGTCCTCAACCGCGAAATGTTGCAAGACGCAATGGAACATCCCGAAAAATATCCGCAACTGACCATCCGCGTATCGGGATATGCGGTCAATTTCGTGAAACTAAGCCGCGAACACCAATTGGAAGTTATCTCGCGCAGCTTCTTTGAAAGAATGTAATTACACCAATATCCAAGAATTCAAACGGGGTATGTAACGATACATATCCCGTTTTTCGTATATCCGCAACCTATCGGATATGACCTGGTACGGGCAAATCCGAAAACAGGGTTTTCGATTTGTCGCTACGTTCTCCTTTTCGTACATTTGTAGAATAATAGGAGGCGGCCCGGCATAGCCAAATCAGAAAACAAGGTTTTCATTTGCCTCTACTCTCGCCTTTCACTATCTTTGTTTACACGAAGATAAGATGCGGCTCGGCATAGCCAAATCAGAAAACAAGGTTTTCATTTGCCTCTACTCTCGCCTTTCACTATCTTTGTCTCCATGATACAGGTACACTCTTATGAATCGTTAGGCACCTACGACGGCCCGGGATTGCGGTTGGTCGTATTCCTGCAAGGCTGCAACTTCCGATGCCTCTACTGCGCCAACCCCGACACCATCGCCGTGGAGGGAGGGACTCCTACCCCCGGAGATGAAATTCTACGGATGGCTCTCAACGAACGCCCCTTTTTCGGGAAAAAGGGAGGCATCACCTTCTCCGGAGGAGAACCCACCTTGCAGGCCGAACAACTGGTTCCTCTCTGTCAAAGGCTGAAAGAGGCCGGCATACACATCTGTATCGACACCAACGGGAGCATCCTAACCGATAGTGTCCGGGAGTTGTTCCGCTTAGCAGATCTGATATTGTTGGACATCAAGGAGTTCGACCCCGAACATCACCGCTGTATCACCGGCCGAAGCAATCAAACGGCACTGGCTACCGCCTCCTTTCTGGAAGAGACACAAAAACCTTTTTGGCTGCGTTACGTCCTGGTACCGGGCTACACCGATTTTGAAGCCGACATACGATCTTTGGGAGAGCACTTTGCCGGATACGAACAGCTGAAAAGAGTAGAGATATTGCCCTATCACACGCTGGGCCGGCACAAATACGAACCCCTGGGGCTGACATACCCGTTGGAGGGCGTCAAAGAGAATACCCCCGAACAACTACAAAAAGCCCGACAACTGTTCTCGGAATATTTTAAAGAGGTCTATATAAACTAAGAAACCCACATGAAAAAATTCATTTGTATGATAACAAGTATAGCTACCCTCTCTGCATGCCACGTGCAAGAAGAGAAACCGGCATCCTCGCCGGATACGTTCAACTACAACGTAGAAGAGTTTGCCGACATCGGCATCCTACGTTACCAGGTAGAGGGATTCGAGTCGCTCCCGTTGCAACAGAAAAAAATGATATACTACCTTTC
The DNA here is from genome assembly GCA_018714665.1 of Candidatus Gallibacteroides avistercoris. GTDB lineage: Bacteria > Bacteroidota > Bacteroidia > Bacteroidales > CHK158-818 > Gallibacteroides > Gallibacteroides avistercoris. The sequence continues at coordinate 9,634 of DVNA01000008.1, forward strand.
GCAGGCAGCCGTAGCCGGACGCGACATCTTCTTCGACCAGAACGGAAAATGGAACTTAGCCATCCGGCGAACTTTGGAGGCGATCTACGAACATTACAACGGAGACCGCAACAGCGAATCGTTCCAGGCGTTGGAACAATACCTCAAACAGGTATGGTTTGCCAGCGGCATCCATCACCACTACTCGATGGACAAGTTCAAGCCGGGATTCTCCACTCCATTCTTTGCCGAAGCAGTACAGAGTATCGACAGCTCGTTGCTGCCGTTGAAGGCCGGCGAAAGCAAAGAGGAGCTCATTGAAAAACTGACGCCCGTCATCTTCGACCCGACGGTCGATGCCAAACGGGTCAATCAGGCAGCAGGCGAAGACCTGATCCTGACTTCGGCCTGCAACTACTACGACGGCGTTACCCAACAGGAAGCCGAAACCTTCTACAACAACCTGAAAGACCTGAACGACCAGACTCCCGTCTCGTACGGGTTAAACAGCCGGTTGGTAAAAAAGGACGGGAAGATTGAAGAGCTTGTCTGGAAAACCGACGGATTGTACGGCGAAGCCCTGACAGAGGTGGTCTATTGGCTGGAAAAGGCCCTGTCGGTAGCCGAAAACGACGCCCAACGGGCCTACATCGAGAAACTGATCGAATTCAACCGGACCGGCGACCTGAAAACATTTGACCAATACGCCATTCTGTGGGTAAAAGACACCATTTCGGACATCGACTTCGTAAACGGGTTTACCGAGTCGTACGGCGACCCGCTCGGCATGAAAGCCAGTTGGGAGTCGGTGGTGAACTTCAAGAACAAAGAGGCCTCCAAACGGACGGAGACCATCAGTGAAAACGCCCAGTGGTTTGAAGACCACTCGCCCGTGGACAGCCGCTTCAAGAAAGAGACGGTCAAAGGGGTATCGGCCAAGGTCATCACGGCCGCCATGCTCGGGGGCGACTGCTATCCCGCCACCCCCATCGGCATCAACCTGCCCAACTCCAACTGGATACGGCGCGACCACGGTTCCAAATCGGTAACCATCGAGAACATCACCAAAGCCTACGACATGGCCAGTCTGGGCAACGGCTTCAACGAAGAGTTCGTATGGAGCGACACCGAACGGGAACTCCTGAAAAAATATGGATTCACCTCGGACAATATGCACACCGACCTGCACGAATGTCTGGGACACGGATCGGGTAAACTGCTGCCCGGAGTCGATCCCGACGCATTAAAGGCCTACGGTTCTACCCTCGAAGAGGCGCGTGCCGATCTGTTCGCCCTCTACTATATAGCCGACCCCAAACTGGTAGAACTGGGTCTATTGCCCGACCAGGATGCCTACAAGGCCGAATACTACCGGTACATCATGAACGGGCTTATGACGCAACTTACCCGGATAGAGCCCGGGAAATCGATCGAAGAGTCGCATATGCGCAACCGTCAACTGATTGCCAAATGGCTCTTTGAGAAAGGCGAACCGGAGAAGGTGATCGAGCTGAAAAAACGCGACGGGAAGAGCTTTGTCGTCATCAACCACTACGACAAGATGAGAACACTCGTCGGCCAGTTGTTAGCCGAAGTACAACGCATCAAATCGGAAGGAGACTATGAAGCCGGGAAAAATCTGGTAGAAACATACGGTGTACGGGTGGATACCGACCTCCACAAAGAGGTTCTCGACCGCTATGCACACTTGCAGATAAAACCCTACAAAGGATTTGTCAATCCGGTTTACACCCCCGTTACCGACGACAAGGGAGAAATAACCGACATCCTCATCTCGTACGACGAAGGGTATGCCCAACAGATGCTCCGGTACTCCAAAGAGTTCAACGCACTGCCTACCTACAACAACTAAATAACCGGCATGGAAGAGGAGATTCGGCAAATAAAGAAACAACTGCGGATGGCGATGAACGGGGTGGTTGCATCCAGTATGCGTCAGAAGGGGGTCGATTATCACGTCAATTTCGGTTTGACAGCCCCCTTGATCAAACGCATAGCCGACACGCACGCAAAACGGCGCGAACTGGCAGAACTTCTCTGGAACGAATCGGTACGGGAATCGAAGATATTGGCCACCATGCTCTATCCCGAGGATGAATTTTCAGAAACGGTAGCCAGGAGGTGGTTCGACATGCTGGAACAGCCTGAGATAGCCGACCAGCTCTGTTACAACCTGGCCGGGAAACAACCCTATGCCACCACGTTGGCCCTGAAATATACCGACGTCCCAACCTCGATACAGCGGTATGCAGGATTCCAGCTGCTGACACGGGCCCTGCTCAACAAAACCGATCTGACACCGGAACAAAGAGAGAAACTGACAAACGACGTTCTGACGCTTTTCCTATCAGACGAAGCGTTATACATCAAGGCGGCCGCCCTGAACAGTCTCAAACGTGCCATGAGGCAACATCCCGATGCAGCCAGGCAAATAACAGATATTGCCGACAAGGTGCTGCACTCCCTGCCGGCGAACGACACCATAAGAAATCTCGCTGACGAGCTAAACGCAGAACGTAAATGGCTGGAAGAATCTATTTTTTAATTTTAAACAGCCAAAGTTGCTCGAAGCGATAAAAAGTCATATCTTTGCCTCATAGGACCATAGACCATGTCAGACCAAAAGACAAAAGATATTGTAAAATTTGAATTGACTCGCTATTTAGAATCGAAAGGACACCGGAAAACTCCGGAAAGATATGCGATTCTGGACAAGATATATTCAATGAACGAACACTTTGACGTCGATTCTCTGTACGATGAAATGGCTCAAAGCGAATATCGGGTCAGCCGGGCTACCGTCTATAACACCATCGACCTGTTGATTGACGCCGGGTTGGTCAGGAAACACCAGTTCGGGTCCAACCCCGCCCAGTACGAGAAATCGTACAACATGGCCAACCATCACCACCTGATATGCACCAAGTGCGGAAAGGTAAAAGAGGTAAAAGACATGGAGCTGCTCCAATCCCTGGCAAACAAAAAATTCAGCCGTTTTACAACCTCTTATTATACATTATACGTGTACGGCGTATGCAACCGTTGTGCTCAGGCAGAAAAAAGAAAATCATTAAAAAAATAACTTATAAACCACAGAAATGAAAGTAGATGTTTTATTAGGTTTACAGTGGGGAGACGAAGGCAAAGGAAAAGTGGTAGATGTCCTCACACCTAACTACGACGTAGTAACCCGTTTCCAGGGAGGTCCCAACGCCGGACACACACTGGAATTCGACGGTCAAAAATATGTATTGCGTTCCATTCCCTCCGGAATTTTCCAAGGCGGAAAAATCAACATCATCGGGAACGGAGTAGTGTTAGACCCGCTTCTTTTCAAACAAGAGGCCCAGAGCCTGGCCGAAAGCGGACACGATCTGACAAAACGCCTGTACATCTCTAAAAAAGCCCACCTGATTCTGCCCACGCACCGCGTGCTGGATGCGGCATACGAGGCTGCCAAAGGTGCCGGGAAAATCGGTACCACGGGAAAAGGTATCGGGCCCACATACACCGACAAGGTTAGCCGTAACGGTGTCCGCGTAGGCGATGTATTGGGCGACTTCAAAGCCATATACGCCGCAGCGAAAGCCAAACACGAAACCATCCTGAAAGGGCTCAACTACTCCTACAACATCGACGAGCTGGAAAAAGAGTGGTTCGAGGCCATCGAATACCTCAAACAGTTCAACCTGATAGACAGCGAACACGTTATCAACAACTACCTCAAAAGTGGTAAATCCATTCTGGCCGAGGGGGCACAAGGGACGTTGCTGGATGTCGATTTCGGGTCGTACCCCTTCGTTACCTCCTCCAATACGATATGTGCCGGAGCCTGCACCGGGTTGGGCGTTGCACCGAACCGCATCGGAGAGGTATATGGCATTTTCAAAGCCTATTGTACGCGGGTAGGAAGCGGGCCTTTCCCCACGGAACTGTTCGACGAAACGGGCGAAACCATGCGACGGATCGGACATGAATTCGGAGCGGTTACGGGACGGTCCCGCCGATGCGGATGGATTGACCTGGTTGCCCTCAAATATGCCATTATGATTGACGGTGTTACCAAACTCATCATGATGAAAAGCGATGTTCTGGACGACTTTGAAACAATCAAAGCCTGTGTGGCCTATAAAATAGGAGACAAAGAGGTGGAAGAATTCCCGTTTGAAATAAACGACTCCATCGAACCCATCTATGCAGAACTGACGGGATGGAAAACAAAAATGTCGTCCATGAAGAGCGAAGACGAGTTCCCCGAAGAGTTCAACAATTACATCAGCTTCCTGGAACAGGAATTGGGAGTGCCCATTAAAATCGTCTCTGTCGGACCCGACCGCGAACAAACCATTATCCGTTATACGGAGGAAGAGTAAGGTTATTACTATTATATGCAAACGGCCTCATCCACCCGGAGGGAGGCCGTTTTTTTATCTTGCTTTTGTGTTCTTCTATGGGATTTTTCTCCGCTTTTTGAAAAAAGTGGAACCAAAAACTTTTTGGTTAGGCGTTGTATCTCAAACAGCTTCAAAAAATTTTTTGTGAACGATAAAAAGATGGATAATCTCTTTCTCCGCTTTTTGAAAAAAGCGGAACCAAAAACTTTTTGGTTAGGCATTGTATCCCGAACAACTTCAAAAATTTTTTTGTGAACGACAAAAAGATGGATAATCTCTTTCTCCGCTTTTTGAAAAAAGCGGAACCAAAAACTTTTTAGTTAAACGCAGTATTCGACATAACTGAAATACAAAAGTTTCTTATCTTACGAAAAATCAGAATCGCTCTAATCGCCCGGCGTCAATCCTCAACAGGATGAACAACAAAATACTGAACCCCCACAACGAAGAGCCTCCATAACTGAAAAAGGGCAAAGGAATCCCTATCACCGGACACAATCCTATTACCATCCCGATATTGACGGCAACGTGAAAAAATAAAATAGAGGCTACGCAATACCCATATACCCGACCAAAGTTACTCCGCTGCCTTTCTGCAATATGTACAATACGCAAAATCAAGGCGGCAAAAAGCGTCACTACAAACAACGACCCCATAAACCCCTCCTCTTCTCCAATCGTACAGAAAATAAAGTCGGTATCCTGTTCCGGTACATATTTCAACTTCGTCTGGGTACCATTCAAAAAGCCTTTTCCGGAGAAGCCTCCCGACCCAATGGCTATCACCGACTGGTTCACGTTATACCCCGCTCCCCTGGGGTCGTCCTCCATCCCCAGAGAAACCCGGATACGAACCTGCTGATGCGGTTCTAAAACGGACGAAAAAACATAATCTACCGAAAACAAATAGCCGGTAAAAACAACCGGGAAGATTGCTATCATCAAAAGTTTCCGAACGCGTACCTGCAAATAAACCAGCAGTAAATAAACCACAGACAACCCAATGATACCCAATACCGGATAGATATAATTGACACGAATACCAAAGAAAGTCAACACCCAGAATACAGCAGCCGTCAATACGGATACAAACAAAAGGTTATTCGATATACGGTTGTCCCGATAATATATACGCAAGGCAAATATAACGACGGCAAGAATCAAAGTCAGGACCAAAAACTCGCCCAGCGGAGTCTCATTCCACATAACCGCAGAGTATTTGATTCCCAACACGAAAAAGACGATGGCACACAACCCCGCAAACAACACGGTTCCCGACATCCCTTCCCGGTACAGCACGAAAGCCAACGAACCGTAAACCAATGCCGATCCCGTTTCTCGCTGCAAGACAATCAACACCATGGGCAATAAAATCAGAAAGACGGCCCGGATAAAGTTCACAGGTTTTGTCAATTTGAAATTATAACTGTCCATCAACCTGGCCAAAGCCAAGGAGGTGGCAAACTTAGCAAACTCGGCCGGTTGCAAATTGACAAACCCCAATTCAAGCCACGAACGGGACCCCTTGATATCGGAAGCCAGAAAGATAGTGGCTATCAACAACAAAATGGTTATGAAATAGATGAGATAGGCATACGTCTCATATACCCGGTAATCGAGCATCAGAATAACAAATGCCAGTCCGAACGACAGTCCGATCCACATCAGCTGTTTCCCCGAACGTTCTGTCCAATCAAACATACTGGCTCCGTCAAAGTCGTAGCTGGCGGCATAGATGCTCACCATCCCCGAAAAAACGAGAATGGCATAAATCAACACCGTCCACCAGTCCAATGCCTTCCACGTATTAATCTCTCGCAAAAATACCACTGTATATCATCGTGTTTGAGTTAAACATCCGTTCTTCCAAATATTTTCGTTCTACCGATATGGTATCGTTCAAATACTTCTCCATCATCAAACTGCCGATAGGGACTCCGTATGTGGCCCCAAAACCGGCATTCTCCACATAAACCACAACGGCGATCTGGGGATTCTCTTTGGGCGCAAACCCCATAAATACCGAGTGATCCTTCCCGTGGGGATTCTGGGTTGTCCCGGTCTTTCCGCAAACCTCCACGCCGGGAAATGCCGCCAACCGGCACGTACCTCCCAAAACGGCGTTCCGCATCCCCTCAACCACAATCTCATAGTTATGCCGCTGTACCATCGTATGATGTTTCTCGGTATATTGGGCCGGGATAACCGTATCCTGTATCTCTTTTACCACATGGGGTATTATATAGTATCCTCGATTGGCAATCGTGGCAGCCAGATTACAGATCTGAACAGGTGTAGCCAGAATCTCTCCCTGCCCGATAGCGATGGAGATGATGTTCAACGCCCGCCAACGGGTTGTATGGAAAACCTTATCGCTATAAAAATTCCCATTGGGGATAAACCCTCTCACCTCATTGGGTATATCTACTCCCAACTTATAACCGTATCCCATCGATTTCATATAATCGCGCCACGTATTGAGGGCCGTTACAATATCGGGGTACTTGGTCCTGTTTTCCAGCATACTGCGCAGCCCGTAACAGAAATAGGCATTGCACGAGGTGGCAATGGCAGGAGCCAATGCCAGAGGAGAACTGTGCGAGTGGCAGCCTAAATGGAAATTTCCTACATTAAAGCCGCTGGCACAGGGATACAAGGTTTGTTCCGTTACGATTTCCTCCTGTAAAAAAATCAACCCCTGCGCCGGTTTGAAGGTAGATCCGGGAGGATTGGCCATTGAAACGGTTCGGTCGAACAACGGTTTCTGCGGATCTTTGATCAGTGCCATATAATTATTTCCCCGCTGGCGCCCCACTAACAATGAGGGATCATACGTCGGGCTGGAAACCATCGCCAGAATCTCGCCCGTAGCCGGTTCTATGGCAACGATAGCGCCTTTCTTATTCTGCATCAACTGTTCGCCGTACATCTGCAAATCGACGTCGATACTCAATTTCAAATTCTTCCCCGATTGCGGCGGAATATCGTAACGGCCATCCTCGTAACGGCCTTTGATACGTCCGTGCGCATCACGCAACAAAATCTCCTTTCCTTTGATGCCCCGCAAGTATGTTTCGTACGATTTCTCTACGCCCAAATCGCCGATATTGTCGCCCCGTACGTAATAATCGTCCTTTTCTATCTCCCGTTGGGATACCTCGCGCAAATTACCCAATATATGAGGAGAGGTTGCAAACGCATATTGCCGCAGCATACGGTTCTGCGTATAGAATCCGGGAAACTTGTACAGCTTCTCCTGCAAGCGGCCGTAATCCTTGGCCGAAAGCTGTGTCATGAAAGTCTGAGGGGTGTACGAAGAGTATCCGGGGTTTTTCCGCCGGTCTTTCATATTCACCACCCTGCGGTCAAACTCTTCCCGGGTAATGCCTAACGTTTGGCAAAAGTCGAGCGTATCGAATGGTTCCACCTCCCGCATGATGAGCATCACATCGTAGGCCGGCTGGTTATAGACCAGCAACTTACCGTTGCGGTCATAAATCAACCCGCGCGAAGGATACTGCGTCTTTTTCAGAAAAGCGTTGCTGTCGGCAAAAGATTTATAGTCGTTTTCCATGACCTGCAACACAAACAGACGGATAACATAAATCAGAAACAGGACAACCACCATGCCTCCGATGACAAACCTGCGTCTGTTCAGTCCATATTCGTCATTTTTCACTTTTACCCAGTTTTAAACTTTCAATACCGACAATCAATATAAAAGAGAGGAATGTACCCGAAACGATTTTCAGCAACAACGTCAGGTAATGGAAAATAGTAAAGGCTTCGATCGTATAAATCAGGATATTCTGAATGAATACCATGACCAAAGCGTATTTGAGAAACACACCCATTCCCAGCGAATGAGCCGAAGGGACGGCTACCGGCACATCCTCCCGCGAGACAAACACATTCAACATCGGTTGGCGTACGGCAGATGTTACCGTCGATGCCAACGCATTCATTCCCGGCGTATCGCAAAAGAGGTCTATTGTCAAACCCAGCAAAAAGCCTAATGTAACCACCCAGTTGGGCGACAACGATGCCGGCAACACCAAAATAAAATAGATATAGAGCAACGGTATGCCGTAACCCATCACGCTGATATGGTTCAAAACCATTACCTGCAACAGGACAAGCACGACAAACAGTACGATATACGAAATAATATCCTTGCTCATACCTCTAATTTCTTTCTTCTATCTCCTTGCGTTCTTCCTGCCCGGGGCAATCAATCACCAGGACATCGTTCAACCGGTAAAAATCGGTCGATAACTCTATTTTCAACGCATAGAAATTATCGTTCTTTTGTTTGGAATACTCCTTGATGGTTCCCACAAAAATACCTTCGGGAAAAACGGACGAGAATCCGCTGGTGATAATCGTATCGCCTATGGCAAAATCGACGTGCCGGGGCAACTCTTCCAATACCGCATACCGGGCATCCTGCCCATCCCACACCAAAGAACCGAAGTAGTCGCTGTACTTTACTTTGCAACTAAGCCTCCATTTGGGATTAAGTAAGGATATGACCCGGGAAAAATTTTTCCCGACTATATCCACCTTTCCTACTACGCCATTCCGATCTATCACTCCCATTTCTGTCCTGATGCCGTCATCGCTACCCTTGTTGATGGTAATGTAATTGGCCGGCCGCATCACGCTGTTATTGATCACCTGCGCTACCTGAAAATTATACCTCGACAGAGCTGTATCTTTGGATGCATACTCGGCCAACGTTTTGTAGTCGTCTGATTCCAATACTCTTTTAAGGCGGGCAACCTCCATTTCCAGGAATCCGTTCCGTTCCTGCAAATCCCGGTTTATCTGGCGTAATCCGAAATACCCCGTAATATTCCCCGACAACGAATATACCCAACCCGATACCTGATTGGCCGACGAAAAGAAAACACTCTGCTGGTAAGCGTTAAACCGGAAAAGAAGGACAGCGCTGACAATTACATAAAAAACAGTCAATATCCACACGCTGTGCTTTATTAAGAACGAAATCAGGTTACGCATATCGCAATAGAAACCGAGGGAATATACAAATTACTAAACAAAGCCAACGAGTTGCAAAAAGGGGAAACATCTTTCCGCTTCTTGTAACTCGCCTCCTTTTCTGTTGAATCCGGTTATCGTATCAGGAAAGAGAACCGGGAAATATTTTTAAGGGCAATGCCTGTTCCTTTGGCAACGGCATGCAACGGATCTTCGGCAATATGGAAAGGGATTCCTATTTTGTCTGTCAGCCGTTTATCCAGGCCCCGCAACAAGGCGCCGCCTCCGGCTAAATAGATACCGTTACGAACCACATCGGCATACAGTTCGGGAGGGGTCTGCTCCAAGGCACTCAGCACAGCAGCTTCTATCTTTGAAATAGACTTCTCGATGCAATGTGCCACCTCTTGATACGAAACCGGTACTTCCATCGGCAAAGCGGTCATCTGGTTGGGCCCGTGAACGATATAATCTTCGGGGGCGTTATCCAGCTCGGTCAATGCCGACCCTACGTTTATTTTAATCAGTTCGGCCGTACGTTCACCCACTTTTACATTGTGTTGGCGACGCATATACTCCTGAATATCGGCAGTCAAGTCATCGCCTGCGATACGGATGGACTTGTTGGATACGATACCTCCCAGCGAGATAACGGCTATCTCGGTGGAACCGCCTCCTATATCCACAATCATGTTCCCTTCGGGTGCTTCTACATCCAACCCGATACCGATAGCTGCGGCCATGGGTTCGTAAATCATATATACGTCTCGACCTCCGGCATGCTCCGACGAGTCGCGCACGGCACGAATTTCCACTTCGGTACTACCCGAGGGAATACATACTACCATCCGCAACGAGGGAGGTGCAAACCACCGGCTTTTGGAACTTACCATCTTGACCATCCCGCGTATCATCTGTTCTGCGGCATAGAAATCGGCTATCACCCCGTCGCGCAACGGACGGATGGTCCGTATATTTTCATGGGTCTTACCATGCATCTGACGTGCTTTTTCCCCGACGGCCAACAAACGGTCCGTTCGTTTATCCAAAGCTACCACCGAGGGTTCGTCCACCACGATTTTATCGTTGTGGATGATAATCGTATTGGCCGTACCCAAATCGATTGCTATTTCTTGTGTAAAAGAGAATAATCCCATCTGTTTTTACTTGTTTTTTCGACTCTTTTCTACAAAGAGCTGGGTTGTATGAATTAATGTTTAAAATGACGGATACCGGTTTTTACCATAGCCAATCCATGTTCGTCGCAATATTCAACAGAGAGGTTGTCTTTGATAGATCCACCGGGTTGTATAACGGCTGTAATGCCTGCCTTGTCGGCTATCTCCACACAGTCGGGGAAGGGGAAGAAGGCGTCGGAGGCCATGACGGCTCCCTTCAAGTCAAACCCAAATGATTTAGCCTTCTCGATGGCCTGTTTCAAGGCATCTACCCGCGACGTCTGTCCTACGCCGCTGGCACACAACTGTTTGTTCTTCACCAATGTAATCGCATTACTCTTGCTGTTCTTCACCAACTTATTGGCAAACAGGAGGTCTTCTATTTCAGATGCGGTAGGTTGTTTGCGGGTCATCGGTGTCAGATCGGCGGCCGTTTGGATGCTTAAATCCTTGTCTTGTACCAAGACTCCATTCAACAGTGATCGGAACTGCATGGGAGCAACAGCCGTATCTTTCCGTATCAGGATGATACGATTCTTTTTCTGCATCAATATTTCGAGGGCGTCGGTGTCATAATCGGGAGCGATAATGACTTCAAAGAATATTTTATTGATCTCTTCTGCCGAGGCTTTATCTATCACGCCATTGGTTACCAGAATACCGCCGAATGCTGAAACGGGATCACCCGCCAAGGCATCTTTCCACGCTTCCAGCATGGTAGGCCGCGAAGCGATACCGCAAGCGTTGTTATGTTTCAATATAGCAAACGTCAGGTCATCAAACTCGTTGATCAACGATACAGCTGCATCGATGTCCAACAAATTGTTGTATGAAATTTCTTTTCCCTGCAACTGTTCAAACATATCTTCAAATTTACCGAAGAACAGTCCTTTTTGATGGGGATTCTCGCCATAGCGCAAATGTTTGGCGTCGTTTGCTGCATACCGGAATGCGCTACCCTCCTCGTTATCGAAATAATTGAATATGGCTGTATCGTATCCCGAAGAGACGGCAAACGCCTCTTTGGCAAACCACTTACGATCTTCCATCGACGACTCGGCCCCTTTTTCTTCCAACAATTTCATCAACGGGTTGTATTGCGCCTTGGAGGCAACAATGATTACATCTTTGAAGTTTTTTGCGGCAGCACGAATCAATGAAATACCGCCGATATCTATCTTTTCGATAATGGCCTGTTCGTCGGCTCCCGATGCTACGGTTTGTTCAAACGGATACAAATCGACTATCACCAAATCGATTTCCGGTATTTCGTATTGAGCTATCTGCTGTAAATCTCCTTCCATCTCCCGACGGCACAAGATGCCACCAAACACTTTGGGGTGAAGGGTCTTGACCCGGCCTCCCAGAATAGAAGGATAACCGGTCAGCGATTCAACCGCTTCACACGGAAATCCCAACGACTCAATAAACGACTGGGTACCGCCCGTCGAAATAAACTTTACGCCTTCACTATGCAATTTCTTCAAAATGTCATCCAATCCATCTTTATGGAATACCGACACCAATGCGGTTTTAATTTTCTTGTTTCCAGACATATATATCGATTTAATGTTTTCTTGCGCAAAAATACAAAATATTGCGGTCTAAATAAACTGTTTGAGACAAAGATTTTAAAAAAAATTCCGACAGGCATTTCCCCTCTATAAAAAGTATTCAAAATACTGTTTATCAGATATATATATTAAAAGAAAAATCTCGACAAACAATCCTATAACCGGATGTCTCATCAAAAGAAATTCACAAGAAAAGTTAATTCGCCGGATTTTGACAAAAATCTTTTCCCGGACAAAAAATATCATCTTTCATTGGGGCCTCTTTTGAGTAAAAGATTGTTGACATATCTGCTAAGAATATTCTCCTCCCAACATATCTTTCTTTTGATTTTATCTTCCCAATAATCCAAAAATCTCGTATCTTTGCTATCAAACCAAACACATACATTCTATGAAAAAATTAGTTATAACTTTCTTTGTTTTCGGATTATGCAGTTGGTATGCCCCATTTTCCGCATCTTCACAAATTTCCCTGAAAGATTTGTTCAGTTCCAGTTCGATAGAAGAGGCCGTAGGTTCCATCCTTGGAGGGCAGTCGCTTACTGCCGAAGCGTTAAACGGCACGTGGAAATATTCCAAACCTGCCTGCGAATTTAAGAGCGACGATCTCTTGAAAAAGGCCGGAGGGGCGCTTGCCGCCAGCCAGATTGAAGATAAACTGGCAGAAATTTATACCAAAGTGGGCATAACGGAAGAGATGAAATATACGTTCAATGCCGCAGACAGCACCTTCACCATTACCTTGAAAGCCAATGCCACCAAAGGATTGGGAGGAAGTTTCCAGATTAATGCCGAAGAAAAGACGCTTACACTTTCGTTCGAGGCACTTAAACTGATTACATTGAGTTCGGTAGATGCCACGGCCTCTCTATCCGACAACAACCTGACGCTATTGTTCAATGCCGATAAAATCTTGGATGTGATACAAATCATCGCCTCAAACAGCAACAATACCACATTAAAGACTATCGGCCAGTTAGCGGAACAATACGACGGAATGTTATTGGGATTCGTACTGACTAAACAGGAAGAATAGCCCCAGGTTACAACCGATTATCATACACCTGCATTTCACAGTGCCGGCAATCGAACGACAAGCGCAGAGCGGTATTTTTTGCGTGTAGCGTCAACGGTTCTCGGCACTTTTTTTTCGATGAAGAGTGGGGACACATACCCAATGTGTATTTGACGCAATATTTGGTTATCATCAACGGGACATCTCCCGAAGGGGCACATTCAAATGCCGGGTCAATATGTTCTACCCCGTGCTTTTCATAAAACCGACGAGCCTGCCGGTTCGACACATTGCCCCGATAGGTGAGCTCTTTTCCCGGATATTCGCACTTTTCATCAGACACTGACGGTCTCAACGCCCGGCAATAGGACGCATCTCTCTGTTCTACAAGTTGATTTACCGCCCTACGGCGAAGGTCCGACCAAAGCGAAGAGGAGACAAACCAGTCTTGGGAAAGGCGGCAGGTAAATTGCCGAACCTCAAAAGGGGTATCGCCTATTTTGGATAATTGCCGGATGATGTTTTCCCGTTGGGGGGTATGTGCCGCTTCCTTTTTCACATTCAATGCGACAGAAACGGAAAGTCCGGTCTCATCTGTCAAACACAAGACAAAACCCTCGTCCGACTCCGACAAATCTATATCCAGACCGATGCGTCGTTCTGCCGACTTCTTACTCAATATTTTTTCAAATTCATGGTCGTAATTACGGTAGAGCACCGTACCGGGAGAAAGCAGAACCTTCTCTGCCGGATAGACACGATTTCCTTCCGTTTTATTAACACGAAAACCAGCGAATACACCCTCTTTATTTACATAACATATCCCGTCGCCATTATTTAACGGGGATTTTCCCGAGACAGTGAAACTTTGCTGCGATACCTCCTTAACACGCCCTACCTCCTCGCCCTGGGACTTGGGAGTATTCCAAGAACAGAGCGAATCCTCCCTCCCTCCATGAATAAAATAGGTAGAAAAACCCCGGTTAAAACTTTTCCGGAGGTCTGGAAGAAAGAAAAAGTGGCTTTTTCCATCGGAGGAACGCCTATAACGGAAATCTTTTTGAAAAATCTCATCCAGCTTCTGTCGGTAGTAGGCCGTTACATTCTTTACGTAGCTCATCTCTTTCAAACGTCCCTCTATTTTAAGCGAAGAGACCCCTGCTTCTATCAGGGATGTTAATTCGCAGGAAAGATTCAGATCTTTCAGCGAGAGGATATGTTTATCTTTCAACAGGATATTCCCGTCGGCATCTTTCAGGGTATAAGGTAGCCGGCAATATTGGGCACATTCGCCCCGGTTGGCACTCCGTCCACACATACGATGGCTCAAATAACACTGTCCGCTGTAACTGACGCACAAGGCACCATGTACAAAGACCTCCAAAGGGACGGTTGTAGCAGCAGCTATCTTCCGAATCTGCGCAACGGAAAGTTCCCGGGCCAGAACGACCTGAGAGAAACCCACAGATTCGAGAAACCGCACCTTTTCTACCGTCCGGTTGTCGGCCTGCGTGCTGGCGTGCAAGGCTATGGGGGGAATATCGAGTTCCAATATACCCATATCCTGTACGATCAAGGCATCTACTCCTATATTATATAAGGAGAAAATCAGGGAACGGACCTCGTCCAGTTCGTCGTCTTTCAGGATGGTATTCAAGGCAACATATACGCGGGCATTGAACCGGTGGGCATATTGTACCAACCGGGCAATATCCTCCACCCGGTTTCCGGCCGACGCACGGGCGCTGAACCGGGGTGCTCCGATGTAAACGGCATCGGCACCGTGCCGTATTGCCTCGACTCCGATTTCTGCCGTCTTTGCGGGAGCCAACAACTCTATGTGACGAACCGCCTGCATACCTGCTATTTTATATCGCGAATGTCGTAAGGGGTTTCTTGATAGACAAAATAATTCAACCAGTTGGAAAACAGTAAATTGGCATGAGCACGCCAACGTACTACCGGAGGCAGTTCGGGATTGTTGTCGCGGTAATAGTTTTTGGGAATGGCAATATCCAGGCCCTTACCTTTATCTCTTTTGTATTCGGTATCAAGGGTATAGGGAGAATATTCGGAATGTCCG
>DVNA01000071.1 GCA_018714665.1 Candidatus Gallibacteroides avistercoris
AAATGCGTATGCAAAGGTAGAAAAAAACCGCTGATCCCGGGTTGCTTGCCGGAAGATTTAACCCGATTTGGCTTTAAGTTAAAAACTAATTAAAAACGGTAGTATGATAAAAGGTAGATTGTTTTTTTTATTACTCTCCTTTTTTGTATCGACCTTTGCGATGGTCGCCCAAGAGGAGCTTCCCAAAGAAATGGTCAGTGCCTTTAAAAAGGGCGAGGCCGAGTCGCTCAAACCATATCTGGCTGATAAGGTTCAATTTATTGTTGAGGGAAAAGAAAACGAGCCTTTGATACAGAAAGAAGCAATCGTGTATCTGAAACAATTTTTTGAACAAAACAGGCCTTCCGAGTTTTCGGTTTTACATAAAAGTATTCGCCAGAATACAGGCTTCTTTATTGCCAGATTAACGGCTGCCGAACGAAAACTCCGGCTGTATTGCCTGTTTACCGCGACAGGAGATCAGTTGAAGATTAATCGGATGAGGATAGATAAATTTATCGAATAAAAGCATTTAATATATATAAAATCAGCATGGACCATTTGATAGACGAGTTGATTCGGTTGGCGTTTGCCGAAGATATTGGCGACGGCGACCATACCACGTTGTGTTGTATTCCCGAAACGGAGATGGGAAAATCTAAACTGTTGATCAAAGAGGCTGGCGTGTTGGCCGGCGTGGAGATGGCACAACGGATATTCAAGGCTTTCGATCCGGATTTGAAAACCGAAGTGTTTATTCAGGACGGAGCCGAAGTAAAGCCCGGAGACATTGCATTTGTTACCCAAGGTCGTGTACGTTCGTTGTTGCAGACCGAGCGCCTGATGTTGAATGTCATGCAACGGATGAGCGGTATAGCTACCGTTACCCGTAAATATGTAAAACAGTTGGAGGGATTACATACCCGAGTGCTCGATACCCGTAAAACCACACCGGGGCTTCGTATGATTGAAAAGGAGGCTGTCAGAATAGGCGGAGGGGTCAATCACCGGATTGGTCTGTTCGATATGATTCTGCTCAAAGACAACCACGTCGATTTCGCGGGAGGTTTGCGCAATGCTATCACCAAAGCTCACCAATACCTCCAAGATAAAGGCAAAGATTTGAAGATAGAGATAGAAGTGCGTAATCTGGACGAGCTGGACGAAGTGTTGAATATCGGTGGGGTAGACCGTATCATGCTCGATAACTTTACCCCCGAAATGACGCGTGAAGCCGTAAAGCGCATCGGAGGCCGATATGAAACGGAATCTTCCGGGGGCATTACCTTCGATACGCTCCGTACCTATGCCGAGTGTGGGGTCGATTACATATCGGTAGGAGCCCTGACCCATTCGGTCAAAGGCTTGGATATGAGTTTTAAAGCTTGTTGACAAACTTTTTTCGGGGGGGAGGAAAGTCGTTTGATATATGGATACGGCCATCTCTTTGGAAAAAATGAGGTTTTATGCCTATCACGGAGTCTCCGAACAAGAGCGTACCGTGGGGAACGATTACGAGGTTACGTTAAAAGTTTCCGCTCCTGTACAGGGGGCCATGGAGGATGACTCGCTTTATCATACGATTAATTATGCCGAACTCTATGAACTGGTGAAGCAGGAGATGGAGATACCTTCCTGTTTGATAGAACATGTAGCCGGGCGCATAGTGAAACGCCTGCGACAAGAGTACCCTCGGATAACTGCTATTGCCTTGAAAGTAACCAAAATACATCCTCCTATATCCGGGGAGGTGGAGAGTGCCTCGTTTGAGCTCTTTTGCCAATCTCCTTTTGAGGAGATTTCATAAACCCGGTTGAGAGATAAAGAAAAACCAAACCTCCGTCCGAGGTTTGGTTTTTCTTTTGTCAGTATTCCAATATCCGTATTTCTCGTGGGCCGAAAGTCATTTCCGGTTCAAACGTTATTTCTTGGCCGGTTATGACATCGTGGGCTTTTGATATGCCATTCAATATTTCGTGGTATCTCTCCATATTGATTTTCTTCTCTGAATCGTTTCCGTTCATCATAACCAGTACATGCTGACCGTTGTACGATCTTCGATATACATAGATTCCGTTGGTTGGCATAAAGTGAATCATAGAACCTTTGGATATTACCTGATTATTTTTGCGCCAAAGCAGTATCTTTTTCATAAAATCGAATGCTTCGTTTTGCAAAGGGGTACGTCCTTGTGGCGTAAAATAATTGAGGGTATCACCCGGGAAACCTCCGGGAAAATCCCGGCGAACCCATCCGTCGCCTCTGGATTTACTCCCGTTCATCAAAATCTCTGTCCCATAATATATCTGCGGAATACCTCGTGTGGTAAGTAGAAAAGCGATGGCTTGTTTGAAAGAGCCAAGGTTCTCGGGTTCTTTCAGCAGGAATCGGTCTGTGTCGTGGTTGTCTAAGAAGGTCAGGATAGACATGGGATTTTCATACAAGAAATCCATGGCTATTTTGTCGTATATTTTGTTGAGCCCACCTCCACCGGTTTGTTCTGTAAAGGCATCTCGGACGACTCCTTGTAGCGGAAAATCCATGACGCTTTTCAGGTTTGAGTTCTGTTGGTTCAGTTTGCTGTTGGCTTGCCACCAGGAACTGCCTACTTCGTTAGGATACCAACATTCTCCCACGATATTGAATTCGGGATATTCCTGTTCTACCTCGGCACACCATTGCGACATGGCATCGAAATAGACATACGGATGAGTATCCATGCGTATGCCGTCTATCCCAGCATACTCTATCCACCAGATGCTGTTTTGCGAGAGGTATTTCAGTAGATGTGGATTGTGTTGGTTTAAATCGGGCATGGAGCCGACAAACCATCCTTTCACCGTTAGGTCTTTGTCGTATTGTGAAGCATACGGGTCAAAGTGTGGCGTGAGGCGGTAAGAGGTCTGCACGTATCCGTCGGGAAAGTTGAACCAGTCGTGCGAGGGGCGATCCTTGAACCAGATATGTTCACTACCGCAATGGTTGAAAATCATATCCATGACCACCTTCATCCCTTTTTCGTGACATTTGTCAATCAACTCTTTATAATCTTGGTTGGTACCGAAACGGCTATCTACTTTGTAGTAGTCGGTCGTAGCATATCCGTGGTACGATCCGCCAGGCATATCGTTTTCCAATACGGGATTCAACCAGACGGCCGTAACACCCAGTTCCTGTATATAATCGAGGTGTTGCTCTATCCCTTTCAGGTCTCCCCCGTGCCGGGCATTGGGATTGTTTCTGTTTACATTTACCGGGAATTTCATGGAGGATATGGAGTTGTTCGAGGGGTCTCCATCGGCAAATCGGTCGGGCATGATTAGGTAGAGTACATCTTCCGAGCTGAACCCTTTTCGTCCAGCACGTTCTTTTTCACGCATTTTTAATTCGTATTTCTGTTTGAATGTCTCTTTTCCGCGGGAAAAGAGAATATCGAATGTTCCTGGTTGGGCCTCAGGGTTTATATCCAGATAAAGGAATAAATAGTTGGGGCTTTCCAACTTCACGGCATCCGTTAGCGTCACTCCCGGATAGTCTATCGATACGGATGCTTGGGCAATATTTGGTCCGTACACCATGATCTGTAATTCGCTGTTTTTCATTCCTGCCCACCAGAACGCCGGGTCTATCCGGTCTATTTGGATGACAGCTTG
>DVNA01000072.1 GCA_018714665.1 Candidatus Gallibacteroides avistercoris
AGCTACGACCGACACTCGAAAACGCCCGGAAACGACGACTGGTTTGCCAACAACGACAACAATACCTACATCCGGGTAGAACAGACCGGCGATCGGAAAGAACACGTTATGATGGATACGACCGGCCCGGGAGCCATCGTACGTTTCTGGATGACCTTTGCCGGAGACTTGAAGATCAGCGGACAAGGGAAATTACGCATCTACATAGACGATGCTCAGGAACCTACATACGAAAGCTCGGCTTTCGACTTTTTCAGGAAAGGACTGGCAGGAGCTCCTCTGGTATGCTCGGTTTCGGACAAAACCCCCTTCGAGCAACGTGGACATAACTGTTATTTCCCAATCCCGTACGCCAAAAGATGTAAAATTACCTATGAACCCTCCGAGGGAGAATGTGTCTATTACAACATCGGATTCCGTTCCTACACCTCACCGGTAAAGGTGGAGAGCTTCTCGATGGATCTGCTACAAAAATATGCCGATGTCATCGAACAAACTCAGAAAGCGCTCTCCGGAGAGGATAAACCGGAGACCTTCTCCCGCCAAATAACCCTGAATCCGGTTGAGATTGCTCCAAATGCCCGTACAGAGGCGCACCCCGAAGATTTCGGTTCCCGTTCGGCCATTCGGGAAATCACCGTAAAACTGCCCGACCTGCCTCAAACGGAGATGGCCCGGCTGTTACGCCAAACCATCGTAGAGATATCTTTCGACAACGAAGCTACCGTATGGGTACCGTTAGGAGACTTTTTCGGAACAGGATACCAGCTACGCAACCTGAAAACCCGCTATACGCAGGTAGATACTACCTCGCGCACCCTCTCCTGCCTGTGGGTGATGCCCTACAAAAAAGAGTGCCGGTTCAACCTGTTGAACGTATCGGACAAACCGATACAAACACCCGAGATAACCATTGGCCTGTCCGACTACGACTGGAACAGCCAGAGCATGCACTTCGGCTGTTCTTGGCACCAACTGTCGGCCATTAAAACGCGCCAGCCCAATTCATACAGCCAATCTCCCTCATTCTTCGATGTAAACTTCGTTACGTTAGAAGGCAGCGGGAAATATGTGGGAGACGGTCTGACCATATTCAACACCACCGATGCCTGGTGGGGAGAAGGCGATGAAAAGGTATATATCGACAACGAAACATTCCCATCGTTTTTCGGGACCGGTACAGAAGACTATTACGGATACGCCTGGTGTAGACCGGAGGTATATACCGGCCATCCCTTTACCTCGCAACCCGACGGTAGCGGAAACATCACCGCTGGATACAGCCTGAACGCACGTTATCGGTCGTTGGATGCCATCCCGTTCGACGAAAAGTTGCAATTCGACATCGAGTTGTGGCATTGGGCCGACTGCAAAATCAACTATGCACCCGTCTCCTACTGGTACCTGGCACCCGGTGGAAAATGCTCCATCTCTCCCGATATAGAAGGGGCCAAAGTTACCCCGGCCTTCTCTCGGACAGACATCATCGCTCCTCTCTTTAAAAACGGGAGAATGGAGGGAGAAGACCTGCTTGTTACCGAAAAACAGGGAAACGTATCTTGCCAAAGCAACGTAGTGAGAGAATGGAGCAATAACGCCCAGCTCTGGTGGATAGATCAAAAAATAGGAGATAAAATGTCTGCCAAATTTATTGCTGATAAAGATTACAACGGAACGCTCTCCATTGCCTTTACCCAAGCAACAGATTACGGCTCGCACAACATCTATCTGAACGGAAAGAAGATCAAATCCAACCTCGGATTCTTCAACGAAAAGTTACAAGTAAACAAATTCGATCTGGGACACGTACAAATTCCGAAAGGAGAAAACATCCTGACGTTTGAATGTACCGGATACTCCCCCCGCATGAAAAAAGCCATGTTAGGAATCGATTACCTTGAAATAGCCGAATAAGAGCCTTTTCACTGATAAAAAGAGATTGGCGGAACCCAAAAGATTCCGCCAATCTCTTTTTATGAAAACAGTTTTTGATACATTTTCAAGGTCAATTTTTTTCCGAACTTCTCGGCAACATCCCTTATCTCGGCGCAACATAGATACCCACATTTCTCAAACAGGCGGATGCTTGCCTCATTTTCAGCAGAGATAAGAGCTACTGCATTACTGAACCCTCCCTCCTGGATATAGGGTTCCAGCAACAACAAGGCCTGCCGGCCAATGCCCTTTCCGCAACATTCCGGCACCAGATAGATGGTAACTTCCACCGATATGCGAAATGCCGGCTTCTCCTTAAACTGCGAAAAATAACAAAAACCGTAACGCTCCCCATCGGCACCGCAAATCAGAAAGGAACGATAATGCCGATCTCCGACAGGAACCATGCGGCGAATCTCTTCCAACGGTACCGGTTCGATAAAATAGACCACCGTAGTATGAAGCGTATAATAGTCGTAAATACGCTTGACAAAAGAAAAATCAGCTTCTGTTATTGCTGTTAAATGAATATCCATCTCTACAATTTAAAGAATCTATGTTTTATCCGTTTCTCCGGATTGGTGCGTCCTGGCTTTCCAAAGAAGAGCGGACGTGGTAAAGGTAAGACTTTTAGCAGGAATTGGCAAATTTTGTACTCCATACCCGATTTTCTGTCCGCAGGAGACTATAATTCTATTTTTTATCCCTATTTTTGGGAATTATGCAAACATCATGGTCGATCATGAACAAAAACATCGATATTCTCAAAACCATCATTGCGGTACTGCTGCTGTGTATCTTTCCAAGCGGAAAGATTAACGGGAAAGGTATTGAAAAGAATCCCAACACACCAACGCAAAACAAGTTGTCTGCGGAGCGTCCGGCCAACACCTTACGGGTACTCTATTGGAACATCCAAAACGGGATGTGGTCAGACCAGGGGAACCATTACGACAATTTCGTAGCATGGGTCAAAAGTTACTCTCCGGACGTCTGTATCTGGTGTGAAGCCCAAACCATCTACCAAACCGGCACGGCAGATCCGTGCAAGGCCGAAGATCGCTATTTGGTGAAAAACTGGGGAGAACTGGCTGCCCGGTACGGACATTCCTATTGGACCATCAGCGGACACCGAGATAACTACCCCCAGGTAATCACTTCAAAATATCCGATAGAAAAGATTGTTGAGATCGTCGGCGCAGAACCCGACAGTATCATATCGCACGGAGCCGGACAATACCAAATCGAGTTTTGCGGGGAAAAAATCAACTTCGTCTCACTCCATACCTGGCCCCACGCATACGCCTACCGGGCAAAAGACCGGGCTGCCAGTAAAGCAGAAAAAGGGGGCGACAAATACCGACGCATGGAGATAACATACATCTGTTCACATACGATCAATGCATCTCCACATACCGATCGAGAGTATTGGTTCATGTGCGGCGATTTCAACGCCCGGTCGCCCAAGGATAACGAGGTGTATAAATTCGAGACCGGCGACTCGCGTTTCTTCGTTCATGACTACATCCTCCAACAGACACCCTATTTGGACATCATCAAAGAGAGGTATCCCGACCTATTCATCTCATCGACAGGGGGAAAATCACGTATCGACTTCGTCTATTGTACCCGGCCTCTTCTCGAAAAGGTCATCCAGGCCGAAATTCTTCGAGATGATTATACCGGAAACATTGTCAGAGACCCTCAAAAGCTCTCCAATTTCTACCACCCGTCGGATCACAGACCGATATTGGTGGATTTCGACATGGGGAAAAAGAAATAAAATACCCAACATACTTGGAAAATAACCTAATATGTGTGCACAATCCAAAAGAGTAACGATTAAAGATGTGGCCCGCCTGGCAAAAGTATCGAAAGGCACGGTGGACCGTGTCATACACAACCGGGGAGAAGTATCGGAAGAGAGCCGGGCAAAGGTGATAGAGGTAATCGAACAATTGGGATACAAGCCCAATATGTACGCCTCGTTATTGGCCTCGAAACGCGAATACAAAATTGTCGCCTTGATTCCGGAATTTGCCCAAGGAGAGTTCTGGGAACTGATGCAACGGGGCATTTCAAAGGCTGCCCAAGAGTACGCCACGTTTAATGTGGACATACAGACCTTGTGCTTCGACCAGTTCTCGTTAAACTCTTTTGAACACGCCACCGCCCGGCTGCTCGACAACCTGCCCGATGCGGTACTGATAGCCCCCTCGTTTAAGTCGCTGACCTCGCAGTTCGTAACACAGCTTCGGACAAAAGGGATTCCGTTTGCCTACGTCGATTCCAAAATAGACGATTCTGACTACCTTTCGTTTTTCGGGATGCCACTCTTTGAAAGCGGATATCTGGGTGCAGACCTGCTGGTAGGACGGCAAAAGCCGCAGGAGGTTGCCTGTTTCCGCATACATCGTCCGGAAGATACGGCCAATACGACAGCCATCCGCCGGGAAGGATTTTTTGCCTATATGCGTGAATTTCATCCCCAATGCAAAATATACAGCCAGTTCCTGCAACCCTACGACCCAGTATCGAATGAACAGATACTGAACCTGTTCTTTGAAAAACATCCCGGTGTACAGTGCCTGATTACATTCAACTCGCGGGCTTTCATCTTGGCCGACTATCTGAAAAAAAAGGGATTTGTGGATAAAGTGCTGGTGGGATACGATATGCTCGAAAGCAACATGGCCCGGCTGAAAGAGGGGGTTATCACCTACCTGATTACCCAACGCATCGAAAACCAGGGGTATGAGGGAATTAAATCGTTGTGCGACAAACTGCTTTTCCACAAAGATCCTCCCTCCCTGAACAACTACATGTCGATGGATATCCTCACCCGCTACAATGTAGGCTACTACTAAGACAGGCTGCCCCTAAAAGAACGAAAAAAGAAAGATTACTGTTTGGCCTTTTTAAACCGTTTACCTGTCCACTCGTAACGGAGAGGCTGGTCTGATAGATAAGGGGTTACTTTCGCGGCAATCTCTTCGGGCAGATATTCACCCACCGTTTGACGGACGGTGATGTAGTTGTCATCCTTGTCAAACGAATACTCCGCCAACCACATATCCAGCAGGGAGATTGCATCGCGAAAATCTTTCGATTTCTTGGTTGCGGCAAAATCTTCTGCATCGGGGATTTCCCAAAGCTCGGCAGTTTGCATATCCTCCCAATCGGTCGTATAAAAGGCTATCCGACTGTCGCGAACCGGCGCACTGACGGTATGAATAACTCCCACAATGATAGTATCTCGATAAGGTAAGATTTTCAACTGCATGGAAGATTGCTCGGACAGGGAAACTTCCAGAAAATTTTCGGACAGAGAGGTTATCCGCGAATGGCCACCGAACCGATTCATCACGTTGTCGGCTCTATCCAACTTGGCAAAATCCACCATATCTTTCCGGTTGTTTACCGTCAATTGAGGAATCAAATCGTCGGGCATCATAATCAACATGTCCGATGCACTCTGAGACAAAACCGATAAGGAGAAACTCCCCAGAAGAAAGAGGAGACAAAACAATATTCTGCGCATAGCTCTGGCCTTACTTATTTGTACAAAGATAGTGAAAGGCGAGAGTAGAGACAAATGAAAACAACGTTTTCAAATTTGGCTATACCGAGCCGAATCCTATCTTCGTGTAAACAAAGATACGAAAAGGAGAGAGCAGAGGCAAATGAAAAGATTTGTCCCTGCCGGGCTGCCTCCTATATTCCACAAAGATAAAAAATAAAAAAACAGGAGGTCTATTTTTTCGGTTAATTTAGACGACTGCCCAAGTAGAGGAACAACATCCCGACCAATACCAGAACCAAGTCGGGCACCTTGCTGCGGATATTCTTTTCGCGCAACAGCAAGGCTCCTCCCATGAAGCTGACCACTACGCTGCTGCGCCGTACCATTGAAACGATCGAAATCATCGAATCGGGATAACTCAGGGCATAGAAATAGACGAAATCGGCCAACGTCAGGAACAGGGAGATAAAGAAAATGCTGTTTCGCCACACGAACGGGGTTGTCTCCTTCCGCTTGGGATACCACAGAATCATCAGAATCAGAAACATGATACCCATCTGATAGAAGGTGTACCATACCTGCACCGTCATGGGATCGAAGTGTTTCAACAGATATTTGTCGTACAACCCGCTTATGGCTCCGGTCACCGTAGCCAGAACGATAAAGCCGATCCATTTGTTATGGGCGAACCGGATACCCTCCTTTTTACCCGATACCGAAAGCATATAAAACGAAAGGATGGCTGAAAGTACCCCGATCCACTGGTAGAGGTTGAGCCGCTCGCCGAAAATGAGCAACGCCCCCAAAAGGGTCAAGACCGGTTGGGTGGCCTTTATAGGTGCTGACAAGGTGATCGGGAGATGCTTCATGGCAAAATAGGCCGAAATCCACGAAGAGAGTACGATGACGGCTTTCAGCAACAGGTAGAGGTGTGCTCCCGGTTGCAAGGGCGGAATATAGACGATACTTTGTTGCATCCACTCCGGTTGCCAGCGCGACAGGATAAGTAACGGGACAAAAATCAAACTGCAAAAAACCGTGTTGAGAAACAGAACGGGAATAACGGCGTTCTTCTCTAACGAAATCTTTTTACACAGGTCATACAGCCCAAGCAAACAAGCGGAGATAAAAGCAAGTCCCAACCACATAGCTTACAGAAATATTTCGTCCGGATAGGCAATATCGGCCAGAAAAAGGGCCTGTGCAGGCACCGACATGCCGGCACTGCACCGATTCTTCTGCTCGATGATACGGCAAAAATCTTCAACACTCAACCGACCCCGGCCCACATCCAGCAACGTCCCGACAATGGCCCGTACCATGTTGCGCAAGAAACGGTCGGCCTGAATGGTAAAGCGATACCGTGCTCCATCAGGCTCCCATCCGGCAGCCATGATCCGGCAGTTATTGGTCTTCACATCGGTGTGCAACT
>DVNA01000073.1 GCA_018714665.1 Candidatus Gallibacteroides avistercoris
TGAACGAATTAGACAAATACCCAATATCACACAAGAAAACTCGGTAAAAGAACAATCGCAACCAGAAACATCCGATGCGATAGATGTACCGACAAAAGAGATCGACTCTTTTACCGAAACATTCTAAAACAGAATCAAACGGATAATAAGGGATTATTCTTATATATCCGTTTGATTTTATGATTGCTTTTCTTTTTTAATTTTCATCTCTTTAAAAACAAATGTTTTTAAAGAGATTTTGTTTTTCACCCAACGTTTACCAGAATCAAAAACTAAATCCATTCGCTCAATTCAAGCCAGCGCATGGTTTTTTCGTCCAACAAATCTATCAACTCTTTTATCCGCACCGATTTTTCCAGCAATTCTTCTGCCGAAAGCTGTCCGGAAGAGAGTTGCTGCTCTATCTCTTTCTTTTCCTGTTCCCACTCCGGTATGTTTTTATCCAATTCTTCAAACTCGCATTTCTCTTTAAATGTCAACTTTCTTTTTTTCTCTTCCGGACGGTTTTTTCTATCCGGCTTTACCTCTCCTGTTTTTTTTACACTCGGAGATTCTTGATTTCCGGCAGCAGCTTGTAATGCTTTCCATGCCCGATAGTCGCTGTAATTACCCGGAAAATCCTTGATCCGGCCATTACCCTCGAACACCAACAGGTGATCTACCACCTTATCCATGAAATAACGATCGTGCGAGACAACAATGACACACCCTTTGAAAGTACGAAGATACTCTTCCAATACATTCAACGTTACAATGTCCAGATCGTTGGTAGGTTCGTCCAGAATCAAAAAATTGGGATTGCCAATCAAAATCGTGCACAAGTAGAGGCGGCGTTTCTCTCCCCCGCTCAATTTACGGATGTAGTTGTATTGGGTTTCGGGAGTAAATAAAAAATGTTGCAGGAACTGCGACGCTGACATACGATTTCCTTCACCCAACGAAATGTCTTCGGCTATTCGGGTTACGGCATCGATAACCCGCATATTTTCGTCGAACTGCAACCCGCTTTGGCTGTAATAACCGAACCGAACCGTTTCGCCGATATCGATTGTCCCGCTATCGGGCAAAACCTCTCCCATCAGCATTTTTACAAAGGTAGATTTTCCCGTACCGTTATTCCCCACAATTCCCATCTTCTCGTAACGGGCAAATGTATAATGGAAATTTTCTACAATCTTCTGCTCTCCGAAACGTTTAGACAAGCCCTTCAATTCAAAAATCTTGGACCCGATATAGGAGGCTTTTACATTCAATTGTACATTCTGCTGTTCCCGCTGACGACGGGCTTTCTCTTCCAACTCATAAAATGCATCTATGCGGTATCGGGCTTTCGTGCCCCGAGCTTGCGGCTGACGGCGCATCCAATCCAGCTCTTTACGCAACAAGTTGTTGGCCCGATCGATTTCTGCATTATGGGCTGCGATCCGCTCCTGGCGTTTTTCCAAATAATAGCTATAATTACCCTTATAATGATAAAGCTGTTTTCGGTCGATTTCCATAATTTCATTGCAGGCACGATCCAGGAAATAACGGTCGTGGGTTACCATCAGCAGGCTTAACCGGCTACGCTGCAAATACTCTTCCAGCCACTCGGTCATATCCAAATCCAGGTGGTTGGTCGGCTCGTCCAAAATCAACAACTCCGGCTCGGAAATCAGTACATTGGCCAAGGCTACCCGTTTCAACAGCCCTCCGGAAAGTTGCTCTACCGGCTGGTTGAAATCGGTTATTTTCAACTGCGAAAGAATCTGTTTGATTTTATTGTCATAATCCCAGGCTCTCTCGGCATCCATACGGCTCATCAACGTCTCCAATGCATCAATATCGTTATGCAAAAGAGCTTTTTCGTAATCGGACACCAGCTTTAAAACGGGATTGTCTGAACGCAAACAAACTTCCAACACGGTCAGGCCTGCGGGAAAACTGGGTTCTTGCGGCAAATATCCCACCCGCAAGTCTTTACGAAACACGATACGGCCACTATCATACCCCTCTTTTCCGGACAGAATACTTAACAATGTGGTTTTTCCGGTACCATTCGGCGCAATCAATCCAATCTTCTCGCCTTCATCTATCCCGAACGAAAGATTCTCAAACAACACCAAATCACCAAATGATTTGGTAAGGCCTTCTACTTGTAAACAACTTGCCATATATCTTCTATTCTTAAAATCGTAAAAAAAGGAACTGTAACAACGAGAGGGGAATAGCCCCTGTCAAACAGAATCCTGACATGCTACAAATATAGCCAAAGGCGAGAGCAGAGACAAATGAAAACATCGTTTTCAAATTGGACTATGCCGAGCCGAATCCTATATTATCCCAATATACATCAAAGAAGAGAGTAAAGTATAGCGAGTTTACATGAATATGTTTTACCATCCCCCTCCCCCTCCTATATATTGTTTAGGAAGTTCTACTGTTTACTCCTCTCCAACAGAACAAACTTTCATGCGTTGTATGTTCCAACGGAAACGAACGTAAAAGAGAAGGCCGGCCAATGTCAAGCCAATGGGGAATCCCCACCAGATACCAGCGGCACCTCCCTGCAACACAAAACCGAAAAAATATCCTGCCGGTAAACAAACGACAAAATAACTGATAAAGGCGATCACGGCCATCGGTTTGACATCTTCGATACCTCTGAGGGCGTTGGCATACGCGACTTGTAACCCGTCGCCAAACTGATATACCATAGTAGGAACAATCAATGTAGCTACCAGCGATACAACAGCCGTATCGTCGGTAAACAAGTAACCTATTTCATGACGCAACAACCCCATCGAGACAACGATAAAGACAACCATCGCCACAATAATCCGGAACCCTGATCGGGCTATACGCAAAAATTCTTCGGGACGGCCGTTACTTCTGCTGTTACTGATTAAAATGGTAATGGCTGCTCCCACCCCGTAATAGAGCATAAACCCGATGGTGGTAATGGTCCCCACCACCTGATGGGCGGCCAAAGCTGCGCTGCCAATCCACCCGATCATAATGACACTCAAATTAAACGCTCCGGT
>DVNA01000002.1 GCA_018714665.1 Candidatus Gallibacteroides avistercoris
CCTCGTACACCTGCAAGTGTTCCAAAGCCTTTTTCAGGTTGTTCACCGAGTTCATCACGAGGTAATCACAAGGTGCGTCGATGCAGACCGTATCATCACCCGCCTGTTTCAGCGTCAGGTAAGAGAGAAAATCCATGAAGCCCTCGAACACGCAAACACGGTTCTGTGTTTCACCATGAGATTGCCTGATGACAGAGATGTCCTTACACCGGATACAGCCCTTATAATAAGGATTGCGCACCTCGTACCCGCCCGCCGCGTTGCCGAAGGCAAGAGCGAAGTAGCGCCGTTTACGTAATTCATAATGGACCTCCCGGCAGAACATGCGGCCGATGTCCCCGTCGATTCCACGGGAATGAAGGTACGAGAGTAGCGCATGGTGCTGCAACGGCACGACGAGCACGTCCTTCATGTCAGCTTCGACGGGACGGGGTGTTGTCCCCGGAATCCGCACTCTTTGTATCGGGGCAGCATTTTCATGTCTCCCGATACAGGCAAGCACTTCGCTCACGCTGTTCGTCCGGTACAGGTATTTGCCCAGTTCCACAAGGTCGCCGCCCGTCGCTGCGCCAAAGTCATACCATTCGTTGAGCCGGTCGTTGACCTTGAACGACGGAGTGCGTTCATCGCGCAGCGGTGACAGATACCAGTATTGTTTTGATATCACACTCTGGGGATGGTAGCCGAGACTGGCGAGATAGTCCACGATACGCAGTTGTTTTGCTTCCGCTATGGTCATGTCATTTTCTTTTCACTTGTTTTCAAAAAACAGTTTACTTTGGTTTTTCTCCTATATATACCCGGACCAAAGTAAACTAAATTATTTTTCACCTTCCGCTTCCTCGCATTCTTCGTCGAAAAGCAGGGCTTCGGTCGGGGTCACATCGTAATAAAAGAGCTTGTCCCGTTTGACGATCAGCTTCAGGTTTTCCGTCAGGTATTGCAGCAGTTTTATCATGACGCTGCGTCCCCGTTTGAACCCGATAGCCTCATAGGAAGCCATGAGAGCCTGCAGTACGTTCTCGAAACCTTTGATGGGCCTGTCCCCGAAAGCGGCGGAAAGTGCCTCCCGGTGCTGTTCGATGGACAAATCCATGAAGCTGCTCCGGGCTTTCGGTCTTACACTGCCGTCAAACGAATAGTTATCCACCATGACCGGCAACCCTTCGTCATCAACGGAAAAGGCGAACGGTTTGAACTCCTTCTCGCGGATATGCAGCGCATGAACTTCACTGATAACGGGATTCTCCGCACTTTTGGTGATGACCAGCACCGTTTCCGCCTTATTGCTCATTTCCGTACCGATATGCCCGCGCACATTGTTGTCGCCCTTGTTCAGGTGTAGCACACAATGGATGTGCAGGTCGTATTTCGACGACCACTCCATCATCTTGTTGATGACCTCCACCGATTCGCTGGTGCTGTTGATGTCGAGCATCAGGTCGCGGATGCCGTCTATGATGACCAGCCCATACCCCTTGTTCTGACGCAGGGCATAGTCGATAACCCCGATACGGACGGCAGGAGTGTATTCCCGCAGGCAAATGAAATCGAGATTCTCGTTGTCCGTCGTGGTGGGCAGCCCCGCCAGGCGGAGAATGCGTTCCAACACGTTGTGGCAATGGAAACGGCTCTGTTCAGTGTCCACGTACAGAATCCTGCGTTTGCCTTCGGGCAGGTGCGCCCGATAGTTCAAGACCTGCCGGCCCGCCAGCGACGCGGCGACGATGGCCGAGACGTTGAACGTCTTTTTCGCCTTCGCCTTACCCGTCGAAGCGCTGAAATTACCGAGCGTCGCTATGGTGGAGTTGTCAATCCATATAATCTGGGGCGGAGTCTCGTAGGTGTCCGTGGCCTTTATTTGCGATGCCGTGAGGATATCCGACAGGCGGTTCTCGTCCAGCTCCGCCCACGAGTTACGGTCAGTTCTTTTTTCGTTTTCCATAGCGCTTCTGGTTAAAGAACGGTTGGGTTGCGGATACTTCCGTCGCCATACGCATGGCATCGTCCACCGTAGGTTCGTAGTTTTGCAAGAGCCATGCGTCCAGCTCTTCCTTCGCGAAGTAAAGCATCTTGCCGCGAGGTTTGTAGTGCGGGATTTCCTTGTTCGATGTGAGTTTGTACAACATACTTTCGGACACGCCGATATACATGCACGCCTCTTGAAAAGTGAAGACTTTCTTGGTCGTGTAAATGGTATTTTCCAGTAAAGCCACACGCTCCAACAGACCTTCCACCGGTTCCAACTTCTTGAGAACCGCTTCTATGGCGGTCAGCCGTTCGCTCAACCGCTCCATGAATGTTGTTCTGTTTTGCATAAAATACATGTTAAAATTAGACAATGGAGAGTTACCTCCGTTATGCAGCGCGCTAACGGAGGTCAAAGTTATGTGATGTGAACCGGACAGCCGGAAATACCGGCGTGATACTATGCACGTATCACGGCAATTGTCACTGTTTTATCTTTCACATACTTGGCTTTTTGGCACTTCGTGTTATATTTTCAGTCGGCTGACGGCTTTTCGTATGCCGAGGTTTGCCGATGTAATGTTGTTCCTCGCCGCAGACAGGGCGGACGAGAGGCTTGAAGCGGTAACGTATCTTGTGCCGTCTTTGGACAACAGGAACCGCCCCTTGTCGAGAACCGACTGCCAGTGAGGCAGGATGAAGGTGTTTTCGAGCAACGCGTCGAACAGGACCGCCACATGGCGGATATTGTTCACACGTATGCAGAAGCCCTTCTTGCAGGCAAAAAGCGCTTCCATGTCCTCGATGCGGAGTGTGGAAACGCAAAACAGATGATAAGCGTTGGCGCAAGCCACAATACCTGTCATCTGTTCACGGGAAAAATTACAACCGAAGGAGAGAGGTGGATCGTTTCTGGAATCTTCTATACGTGAAGAGCCGAACCATACTCCGGCAATGTCGTACTTTCGTTTCAAGGCCATGCACTCCTCGAAAGAAAATGTTTCTGCGGTAAAGAGGCTTTTGACGAGACTTGTGCAATCGATCAACAGCCCTCTGATGATATGGATGTTCATTTCATGGCAATTCCTGCAAACCGCACTGTTGCAGTCGATGTACCGGTGACTGTTTATAAAGTCATCCACATAGCGGCCATACCGTTTGCCGCCTGCCATGACGTCTTGAAGATAAAGCTCCCTCGCTTCGGAGAGCAATTCGTAAAATTCTTCCGCTACATCCTGTTCCGTAGCGAAGTGGTGCAGATGTGGTCTCCCTTCAAAAAAAGAGAGGACCTGTTGTTTTGTCCTTTCATGTCGAATTGTTTTTATGGGTTTATACTTATTATAATAGTGGCATTACTTCGACTATTTGAAAAGTCGGAGAAAAGCCGGAAATATTTACCTGTAAATTGAATTTGACATGTATAACTACATCAGTCGAATAGCCCGTTGACCAAATTGACTGCTTCGTCTTTTTTCTGGTTGATGATTTTGGCGTACACCTGTGTCATTCTCACGGAGGTATGGCCAAGCAGCTTCGATACGGTATAGAGATCCGCACCGAGCGTCAGCATCATGGTCGCGAATGTATGCCGGGCGGTGTGAAAAGTAAAACGCTTGGTGATTCCGGCCGCTTCGGCCCACGGTCTGAGATACTGATTGATATTTGAAGGCAGGTTGAACACAGGATCGTCTGCAGCCTTGTCCTCACGCTCCGGCATCCATTTCAACGCCTCGTTGGAGAGTGGCAGGTAAATCGGTTCTTTGGTCTTCTGCATAGCCACCGCCAGACGGTATTGGCCGTTATCGACAAAGACATTCTTCCATTTCAGGCCGACAATATCGCTGATACGCAGTCCGCAGAAGCAGGAAAACAGATAGGCGTTTTTAACCCTCCCATCCTGTACCGGAGTGGCAATCAACGCCCGTACCTCTTCGATGGTCATATAGGACCGCACGCTCTCCGGCATTTTGGGCTTCTCCGATTTTTCCATTTCATTAAACGGATTTCTCAACAACCGTTTAGCCCGGACGGCAGCGTTCAGGGCACCGTTGAATATCTGATAATAGGTATTGCGTGTAGATGCTGCTATCGGCTTTCCTTTAGGGCGGAAGGTCGTCAGCATGTAGTCGATATAGCCTTGGCAAAAAGCGAGGTCAACCCGATCCAACAAAAACCTTTCCCCTGCATATTCTTTCAGGATATGGGTAACGGCCTTGATTTGACCGATGCCTTTCTTGTCGCGTTTCTCTTGGTACTCCAAATAGGTTTGCATCCAGTCCAGCAGATAAACCTTATCTGTATGGTTCACGATACCGGCTTCGCCGCTGGTCAGTTCGATAATGCGTTTCGACTTGATGGCATTCGCAGCGGCCATTGTTATTTCATTCTGCCGACGGGTATTGTTGTCCGTTCCCGGGATAAGATACAGCTTCAGGTACTCATATGTCCGCTTGCCATTGCGGTATATATCCAGATACAGACTTTTGCTGCCATCGGACAAATCCTTCATCCGAAGACGGATGGGCTCTTTTACTTTTTTAGGCTTCTTTATTCGTGGCATAATCGTATTCTTTCATTCGTTCTTTTTCGTATGCAAATGTACGAATTAAAACCGAAATCAAGAAACAAACAAGGAACAAAAATGTACCCAAAAAGAACTAATTAACAGAAAATAGCGAAAACAACTGAAAGAAACGATTTCTTTATAAATGTCTGATATAAAGCCTATTTACTTGTACTTATTTGGATTTTATTTTCATCTTTAATATGTCTGTTTGTTTATTGGCAATATACGGGCGGAACAAACGGGATGCCTGCCGATGAGGAAGCCCGTCTGATGGAAAAAGTCCAGATCGCCCTCAAACAAGCCATGGAACGCGATAAGTTGGCTATTCTGACAGGCGTGTATACCGGGGCAGGAGAACGTACGTGGGTGTTTTACACCCGGAATGTACCGGCTTTCGGAGAGAAACTGAACCAGGCTCTTGCTTCGTTCGACCGATTGCCATTGGATATTTGCACCGAAGTCGATCCGCAGTGGGAAGAGTATAAAGATATGTACGAAATGAAAGAAGCCGAAGCATAACCTTCTGAAAATTTTTCCTAATAACGTAAAGCATAAAGAGTAAGACTGTCATATAATACCAAAAAAATTTGTACCTTCGTGGCAATTTTTGAAAGAGAGTAATTGAATAACGATATGAGTAAAAAATTTACCGAATACAACCAGTTCGATTTATCGCAAATCAACAAAGAGGTGTTGAAAAAATGGGATGAAAATTCCGTTTTCCAGAAAAGCCTCTCTACCCGAGAAGGATGTCCTACCTTTGTTTTTTACGAAGGTCCCCCTTCTGCGAACGGGATGCCGGGTATCCACCACGTAATGGCACGAACTATTAAAGATATTTTCTGCCGTTACAAGACCATGAAAGGTTTTCACGTAAAACGGAAAGCCGGTTGGGATACGCACGGGTTACCTGTTGAATTGGGTGTTGAAAAATCGTTGGGTATTACCAAAGAGGATATCGGTAAAACCATATCGGTAGCCGACTACAATGCCGCCTGTCGCAAAGATGTAATGAAGTTTACCCGCGAGTGGGAGGACCTGACTCACAAGATGGGTTATTGGGTAGATATGAAAGAGCCCTACATTACGTACGACAACCGTTATATCGAAACATTGTGGTGGTTGCTCAAACAGCTCTATCAAAAAAATCTCCTCTATAAAGGATATACCATTCAGCCCTATTCGCCGGCTGCCGGTACGGGCCTGAGTTCGCACGAGTTGAATCAGCCCGGATGTTATCGCGATGTAAAAGATCTGACCGTAGTAGGCCAGTTCAAGATAAAGACCCCGAAACCGGAAATGACTCGGTGGGGTACTCCTTATTTTTTGGCTTGGACCACAACACCGTGGACGTTGCCTTCCAACACGGCTCTCTGTGTAGGACCGAAGATCGATTATGTAGCCGTACAGACATACAACGGATATACGGGAGAGAAGATAACTGTCGTATTGGCAGAAGCACTGTTGTATGCCTTTTTCAACAAAAAGGCCGAAGGTATTGCATTGGAAGATTACAAACCGGGCGATAAGCTGATCCCGTTTAAAGTGGTAGGCAAGTATAACGGTCCGGATCTGGTTGGCATGGAGTACGAACAGCTGATGCCGTGGGTAAAACCGGTGGAAGCGACCGAAGATGGTTGGAAAGATGCTTCTCATAAAGCATTTCGGGTAATTCTGGGCGATTATGTAACCACCGAAGACGGTACAGGTATCGTACACATCGCTCCGACTTTCGGGGCAGATGACGCTTTCGTGGCAAAAGCCGCAGGTATCCCCTCGCTGTTTATGATCAACAAAAAAGGAGAGACCCGCCCGATGGTCGATCTTACCGGTAAGTTCTATCTGTTGGAAGAACTCGACGAAAAATTCGTAAAAGAGTGTGTCGATGTAGAGAAATACAAGGATTATCAGGGCCGTTGGGTGAAAAACGCCTATGACCCGCAATTCACCGTCGGCGGTAAGTACGACGAGAAGGCTGCCCAGGCGGCCGAATCGCTCGATGTGTATATCTGCATGGTGATGAAGCAGAACAATCAAGCGTTCAAGATAGAAAAGCACGTGCACAACTATCCGCACTGCTGGCGTACCGACAAACCGGTACTCTATTATCCGTTGGATAGCTGGTTTATCCGCTCTACGGCTTGCAAGGAGCGCATGATAGAATTGAACAAGACCATTAACTGGAAGCCCGAATCGACGGGATCGGGACGTTTCGGTAAGTGGCTGGAAAACCTGAACGACTGGAACCTGAGCCGCTCACGCTATTGGGGAACTCCGTTACCTATCTGGCGTAGCGAAGAGGGCGAGGAGCTCTGCATCGGTTCGGTAGAAGAACTCTATAACGAAATAGAAAAATCGGTAGCCGCAGGCTTTATGTCGGCCAATCCGTACAAGGAAAAAGGATTCGAGGTGGGGAAATATACCGCAGAAAATTATGCCAAAATTGACCTGCATCGTCCGTATGTAGATGATATTATTCTGGTATCGGCCTCGGGTAAACCGATGAAGCGTGAGTCAGACCTGATCGATGTCTGGTTCGATTCGGGAGCCATGCCGTATGCCCAGGTGCACTATCCTTTTGAAAACAAAGAGGCATTGGACAGTCGAGAAATTTATCCGGCCGATTTCATCGCCGAAGGAGTCGATCAAACGCGCGGATGGTTCTTTACCCTTCATGCCATTGCCTCCATGGTGTTTGACAGCGTAGCCTATAAAGCCGTCGTGTCTAACGGGCTGGTATTGGATAAGAATGGAAACAAGATGTCTAAACGGTTAGGCAATGCCGTCGATCCCTTCGCTACGATAGAAAAATACGGGTCCGATCCCCTGCGTTGGTATATGATAACCAATTCATCTCCGTGGGACAACCTGAAATTTGACGTAGAGGGAATTGAAGAAATTCGTCGCAAGTTTTTCGGTACGTTATATAATACCTACTCCTTCTTTGCCTTGTATGCCAATGTAGATAACTTCTCGTTGGACGATGCCCAGGTACCGGTATCGGAACGTCCCGAGATAGACCGGTGGATCATATCGTTGTTGAATACGTTGGTTAAAGAGGTAAACGAATATTATGCCACGTACGAACCCACACGGGCGGGACGGACTATTTCAACTTTCGTCAACGACCATCTCAGCAACTGGTATGTACGGTTGAACCGCAAGCGTTTCTGGGGAGGCGAGATGAACCAGGATAAACGTGCGGCATACCAAACCCTCTATACCTGTTTGAAAACTGTTGCTGCGCTGATGGCACCGATTGCCCCGTTCTATGCAGACAAACTCTACATCGATCTGGTATCGGCTGCTGGTTCTGACGAAGTATCCGTACATTTGTCTACCTTCCCCGAAGCGGACGAATCCTTGATAGACAAACCGTTGGAAGATCGGATGCAAATCGCTCAGGAGATCACCTCCATGGTTCTGGCATTACGTCGCAAGGTAAACATCAAAGTCCGCCAGCCGTTGAGTATGTTGATGATTCCCGTGGTGGATGCCGAACAAAAAGAAAATATCGAAGCGGTACGTTCGCTGGTGTTGAGCGAGGTCAATGTCAAAGAGCTTAAATTCGTAGAAAATGCCGGCGGTATTCTGGTAAAACGAGTTAAACCCGACTTCAAGAAATTGGGTCCGCGATACGGAAAAATCATGAAACAGTTGGCAGCCGCTATCGCGTCTATGGAACAGGAAGATATCTTCCGGTTGGAACAAGAAGGAACCTTCTCCTTTGATATAAATGGAGAAAAAGCGTCCGTAGAACTTTCTGATGTAGAAATCATCTCCGAAGATATCCCCGGATGGTTGGTTGCCAATGAAGGTCGTTTGACCGTTGCGCTGGACATTCAGATTAGTGAAGCTCTCCGACGCGAAGGTATTGCCCGCGAGTTGGTAAACCGTATTCAAAATATCCGTAAGTCCAGCGGTTTTGATATTACCGATAAAATAGCCATTCAGCTCTCTTGCAATGCAGAGACGGATGCCGCTGTTTGTGAGTACAAGTCGTATATTTTGAACCAGGTTCTCGGCGTAGATTTACAATTGACCGATACTTTGCCTGAGAATGCCGTAGAGTTGGATTTCGATGGATTTAAACTACAAACTGTTATAACGAAAATATAATACCATTTGATATTATAATAAAATCTATATATATTTGTAGAATATAGAAAGCCGTTTGGCGGAGTCAATTCAGAAGAAGCGGCGTTTTTATTGGCCTTTGTTCGTGTCATTTTCTATATAACTTGGAGAGAAAATAGAATCACTTTTTTAGCTCGATCAAGAACATTTTACAAGAAAAGATGTTTGTTTGATATTATAAAAAGCGATTTTATCGCATTAGAAAGAAGAAAACAAAAATACGGAGAACAAAACTTTTAAGCTATGGCAACAAAAACACGATATTCGGATGCCGAACTCGAAGAGTTCCGGGCCATCATAGAAGACAAGTTGCAAAAAGCGCAACGGGATTACGATTTATTGAAATCGTCGTTGATGAATGCTGACGGAAACGACACCTCTGATACTTCGCCTACGTTTAAAGTATTGGAAGAGGGCGCTTCTGTTCTTTCCAAAGAAGAAGCCGGTCAGCTGGCGCAGCGTCAAATGAAGTTTATACAGCATTTGCAGGCAGCTATGGTACGGATAGAAAACAAGACCTATGGTATTTGCCGTGAAACAGGCGAACTGATACCGAAAGAACGATTGCGCGCCGTTCCCCATGCAACGTTAAGTATCGATGCCAAAAAAGGGCAGAAGCAATGAGAGAATAAATAGGACACACGATTCGGCAATGGCATACGCGATGGCAAAGGATAGGTATGCATTGTCGAATCGTGTTTTTATATCGGATGAATTTATCACAAGTTAAGAAAAACAAGTGTCGTAGATGAAACTGACAAAAGGGAAAATCGCCTTGGGGGTTATTTTTTTGACGTTGCTCGTTGATCAGTTGTCCAAGATATGGATAAAAACACATATGCAACTGCACGAAAGCATCGAAATAACCCCGTGGTTTTATATCTATTTTACGGAGAACAACGGAATGGCTTTTGGTATAGAGATTATCAGTAAGCTGTTTCTGAGTATATTCCGGTTAGTCGCCGTAGTATTGATAGGTTATTACCTGTATAAGATCGTAAAGGAAAATTACCGGATAGGATTTATCGTTTGCATCTCATTGATTTTGGCCGGAGCATTGGGAAATATCATAGATAGTGTTTTCTATGGGGTAATATTCGATCATAGTTACGGTCAGTTGGCTACGTTTATGCCCGAGGCTGGTGGATACGCTTCGTGGTTTCACGGAAAAGTAGTGGATATGCTTTATTTCCCTCTATTTTCTTTCTATTGGCCCGAATGGATGCCGGTAGTTGGCGGGGAAGAGTTTGTCTTTTTTCGGCCAATTTTTAATTTGGCCGATTCTGCTATTACGGTAGGAGTTGTCCTGTTGTTGATTTGCTATCGTAAAAATCTGGCTAAATAACATTCGTTATTAGGATATGAAAAATAGATACTCTTTCGTAGCGGTTTGTTGTGTGATGCTGTTGTCGCTCTTTTCGTGCGTAAAAGTGCCCGACGGTATATTGGATGAAAAACAGATGGAAGATATCTTGTATGAAATCCATTTGAGCGAAGGATTGGAAGATGTGATGATCGAAGATTACGTGTCGCGGCAAAAGAAAGAGATCCTGAAAAAAGGGGTATTTGCCAAATATAAAATCACGCCGGAACAGTTTGATTCCTCTTTGATGTGGTATGGAAGGAACCTGGAACTGTATGTTGATGTCTATCGCAAGGTTATCAAGCGTCTGGAAGATGAAAACGAACGGGTAAAAAAGATGGTGGAGGCAGATGAAATGCAAACCCTTTCCATGCGGGGTGATACGGTAGATATTTGGAAAAAAGGGCGAACCTATGAATTTATGCCTACTTCGGCTTACAACATCCTGCCATTTAGCGTTGCTACCGATGAGAATTTTCAGTTTATGGACAAATTTGTGTTGGGAGTACATGTTCGGATGATGCCCGATATGTCGGAACATCCCCGCATATTGATTGCGTTGGAAAACGTCGATAGCACATTCTTGTACAAGAGTGAGCCTATTCTGAGAAACGGGTGGACTGAGGTAGAACTGAAATCGGATACGGCGGTTTTCTTCCGTAACGTCTTTGGAGACATCTATTTCCCCACCGACAGATTGGCTCCCGATCAGCGTATCATTGTAGACAGTATCCGTTTGATGCGGATTCATCCTAAATAGTCTTTCGATTTATCCTGAGGCAGATGTCCTATTTGAAAACAAAACGATTTTTGGCACGTATCGTCCGGAGTGGAAGCCGTAAGGCAGAGCTATCGGTGATCGTCCTTTCTAATGAAAACGAGTTGTTGTCCATATTCCCCTTTCAAGCCGAGACCTCCCATACGCACTATTGCGATGGACTGCTTTTAATTCTCTCTCCTACATGTACGATTTCAGATGTAAAGAATCTCATCGACAGATTTCCCGATGTTGAAGATTTGATTCACTCACCGACGTATATTCAAAATCAACCGGCTTGTGGTAATCGATGTCGCTTGTATCAAATTTCAAACATCGATTGGGATGATCTCAGCTTTACTTCCGAATCAGAGGTTACTCTTGTTGTCGGATAGAACCTCAGGAATCTACTATAAAAAAGATAAGATCAGTTCTGGCTGTCGTTTTTCGTATATTATTTGATAACCTTGCTTTTGCCAGAGAAAGAGAATATATTCAATCGTATTACATTTGTCCGGTGAAAAGATTTCTCTATGTATCTTAATCCTATCTCTTTATCATTCGGACAATATTTGTCGAGCAACAACGACAAACCATATCTCCGTTCCTGATCAGACAAATGGATATCCATCGTTCCGTTTACCACAACGCTTTCGTAGGCGGTAGTAAATTGATTGGAGATGACCGCGGTCTTTCCGATGATGCAAAATGATACCCGGTTGTTTTTTGCCAGACAACGCAGTTTTTTCCCTTCCATGGCACAGTGGAAATAGATACAATCCTGTTTGTCATCGTAAACGAAATTGATCGGGATACCGTAACCCGTATCCTCTTCCGATACCATGGAGAGAGTACCGTATTCTCCTTTTTTCAGAAGGTAGTATGCTTTTTCCTGGGGTAAAAGTCTGTCTTGTCGTCGGATATTGGAAGTGTCGTATATCATCGTTATAAAATTAATTGGATGAAAAAAGGTACCCTTGGAGGTACCTTTCTCGATGAATATTTTTACGGGAATAAATTAAAATTGTCGGGAACATCTGGCATTGTCAATTTGCTCCTGAACGGTTGCATCCAATACGGCAACAACCGTCAGGTTAAAGATGTCGGTAGCCGAACTTTCTATATCCGTAAAGTGGATAGGTTTGTTCAACCCGATCTGGATCGGACCGATCATTTCCGCCAGTCCCATTTCGAGCATCAGTTTGTAGGCAACATTTGCTGAACTCAGATTGGGGAAGATCAATGTATTCACCTCTTTCCCTGCCAGTTTGTTAAACGGGTACACTTGGTCTCTGATTTCTCGGTTTAACGCGAAGTTTACTTGCATTTCTCCATCTATCAACAATTCCGGATAACGTTCTTGGAGCTGTCGTACCGCTTCGTGTACTTTGGCCGGGCTTCCGTTTTTGTCAGCCCCAAAAGTTGAATAGGAGACCATTGCCATAACCGGTTCATGTGCGAAAAATTTGACAGCATGACGTGTTAAGCGGGCTACGTCTACCAATGTTTCGGTATCGGGATGCCGGTTGATCAGCGTGTCTGCAAAGAAATAGGTGCCTTTTTTGGTATTCATGATATGCATGGCCCCGAAATGTTTATACCCTTCACGGATACCGATTGTTTCGGTCGCAATTTGTATCGCTTCTGAATATTTGGTATATGTACCGGTGATGAACGCATCGGCATCTCCGGCTTCTACCATCATCATACCGAAATAGTTGCGATCAAACATCTTTTCATTGGCTTCGGCCAATGTTATTCCTTCCCGTTGGCGTTTCTGGGTAAATAATTTGGCGTATTTGTCGCGGCGCTCAGCTTCGACATCGCTACGCAGATTCACGATTTGCATTCCCTCCAAATCGATGTTGATCTGTTTGGCCAATTTTTCGATACGCTCTTCGTTACCCAATAGGATGGGATGACATACCCCTTCCTGTACCGCCGTGGCTGCGGCCTGTAACATGTTGGCATGGTTGGCTTCGGCAAATACCACACGTTTGGGCGATTGTTTTGCCATATCGATAAATTGGCGTATCATCTTGTTGTCATAGCCCATCAAAGCCCTTAGTTTGTTTTCATATTCAGTCCAGTCCGTAATTGTACGTTTGGCAACACCCGACTCTATGGCTGCTTTGGCAACAGCCGAAGAAACCGCTGTAATCAAACGCGGATCAAGCGGTTTGGGAATAATATAGTCCGGTCCAAAAGAGAGGCGTTTCAAATTATAGGCTGCATTCACTACATCGGGAACCGCCTTCTTGGCTAACCCGGCAATTGCATAAACGGCAGCAATTTTCATGGCTTCGTTGATTTCCGTAGCTTGTACATCCAATGCCCCTCTGAAAATGTAAGGGAATCCCAATACATTGTTGATTTGGTTGGGATAGTCTGAACGGCCGGTAGCGAAGACAAGGTCAGGACGAGACTCCTTGGCTTTTTCAAATGAGATTTCCGGATTCGGATTGGCCAATGCAAATACAATCGGTTTTTCGTTCATGGAGCGTACCATATCGACAGTCAATACGTCTGCTACTGAAAGTCCTAAAAAGACATCGGCACCACAGAGAGCCTCTTCGAGCGTTTTTATTTTCCGGGTTGTGGCGAAGAATTTTTTCGATTCATTCAGATCTGTCCGATCGACTGAAATAACGCCCTTACTGTCCAACATGACGATGTTCTCTTTACGGGCTCCCAAACTCATATACAATTTGGTACAAGAGCTGGCCGAAGCTCCGGCTCCGTTTACAACAATGCGGACATCTTCAATTTTCTTTCCCTGTATTTCAAGGGCATTTAACAATCCGGCCGATGATATGATGGCGGTACCGTGTTGGTCATCGTGCATGACAGGAATATCCAGTTCGGCTTTCAGCCTGTTTTCTATTTCAAAACATTCGGGCGCCTTGATATCTTCCAAATTGATTCCCCCGAAAGTGGGAGCTATGGCCTTGACGGCCTGTATGAATTTTTCCGGGTCTTTTTCGTTTACTTCAATATCGAAAACGTCGATACCGGCAAAAATCTTGAATAGGAGACCTTTCCCTTCCATAACCGGTTTGCCGGCCAGAGCGCCGATATTGCCCAATCCCAATACCGCAGTTCCGTTGGAGATAACTGCAACTAGGTTTCCTTTGGCGGTATAGTCGTAGGCTGCCTGCGGATTTTTTTCGATCTCTAAACATGGTTCTGCTACGCCCGGAGAATATGCTAACGATAAATCGTATTGTGTACTGTAAGGCTTGGTGGGAACTACCTCGATTTTTCCCGGCTTACCTTGACTGTGGTAATTTAAAGCGTCTTCTTTGGTTACTTTTTTCATTTGAATGCTTTATTGTGTTGTAAATTCGTATTGTAATAAAAATGTGTGCAAATGTAGCAATTTATCTTTAAATACACTGTAAAAATTACAACTAAAAAGCAGTAGCTTGAAAGAAGACAAGACTTTTTCGATATATTTAATATAATATAGAAAACTTTTTTGTATAGATGTAGTTTTCGTATATATTTGCATTCATATATATTGAAAAGGATGTTTTTATGGATGCTAAGGTAAAAGAGAGAGTTATACGGATAGCGACCGATCTGTTTTTACGGTATGGGATAAAAGCTATCACGATGGATTATATCGCCGGACAATTGGGTATGTCTAAACGAACGCTGTACGAAATTTTTAAAGATAAAGACTCTTTGCTGTTGTCTTGTGTACAGCATGTAGATGAGGAACGGGTAAAAGAGGTAGAAGAGATCAAGAAAAAAACAACCAATTCCATTGAATTGTTTCTCTCTGTTTATCAAAGGTCTTTACAAAAATTAAGATGTACCAATCAGAATTATTTTTCTGATTTGAAGAAATATCATCCCTCCGTTTTTGTTTATTATGAAGCAAACAAAGAGAAAAATCTGCAAAATTTCATCATGTTGCTGGAACAGGGAATGAACGAAGGATACATCCGAAAGGAGTTGAATGTAGAGATAATCTCGTTTCTGTTGAGTGCCCAATTGGAATTGCTCATCAAGTCAAACGATATTTATTTGAACAAATATTCGTTCATGGAGGTGTTCGAGACCATTGTAATGAATTTTGTACGGGGGATTGCTACACCCAAAGGAGTAGCTTTTATAGATGAATTTGTTAATAGAAACAGTATATAGAAATCGGGATAGGAATGAAGAACCTAAAAAAAATATTGTGTGGAGTATGTTGCTCTCTTTTTTCGTTAAGCATGATGGCCCAAAGCTTTCCGGTATTGACTCTTAGTTTGGAAAAGGCTTTGGAAATAGCTTTAAGCGAGAATCCTACAATTCGGGTGGCAGACAAAGAGATTGAACGAAAGGATTATTCCCGGAAAGAGGCCATCGGAGCATTGTTGCCGGTTATAGAGGCCTCGGGGCAATATAGCAGGACGTTGCAAAAACAGGTGATGTATATGGATATGGACATGGATACTGAAACCGGAGGCGATTCTGAATCGGGAGACCAAGAGGGGGATGTCGGTGGATTGGGTGGTATCGATATGAGCAAGGGTATGAAAGTAGGGCGTGACAATAACTGGAACGGCGGATTCAGTATGTCATTACCCATTATAGCTCCTGCCTTGTGGAAAAATATCCAGCTTACCCAAATCGATATTGAGCAGACCCTCGAAGCGGCGCGTGCCTCCCGTATCTCTTTGGTCAATCAGGTGGAAAAAGCCTATTACAATATTTTGAATGCCGAAGATTCGTACAACGTCTTGTTGATGAGTTACGATAATGCCAAATTGAATGCTCAGAATTACAGAGACAAGTTTAAACAAGGACTGGTGTCTGAATATGATGTTTTGCGTTCAGAGGTTCAGGTACGTAATCTGGAACCGGGTTTGTTGCAAGCCGAGAACGGCGTGCGTTTGGCTAAATTGCAATTAGCCGTGTTGCTGGGGTTGGATGTCAATATCGGAATAGAGACCGAAACCAAACTGGCCGATTATGAAGAGTTGCTGTATCGCGATGCACTTGATCTGGACACATCCCTGCAACATAATACAGACCTGAAACAGATGGAGATTCAGGAGCGGTTGTTGGAAAAGACCCTTCAAGTACAACAGATGTCCT
This sequence comes from Candidatus Gallibacteroides avistercoris, assembly GCA_018714665.1. Lineage (GTDB taxonomy): Bacteria > Bacteroidota > Bacteroidia > Bacteroidales > CHK158-818 > Gallibacteroides > Gallibacteroides avistercoris. Next base: position 15,883 of record DVNA01000002.1, read on the forward strand.
ATTATCCCACACTGTCGGCAACCGCCAATTATACCTGGATGTCCATGAATAACGATTTCAAGTTCAGTCAATACCGGTGGACTCCTTATTCATCGGTAGGAATAGCTTTGTCCATTCCGTTGTTTCAAGGAGGAACCCGTTATTTCAAGGAACAACAGGCTAAGATTGGCATTGAACAGTTGAAATATCAACGGGACGATTTGGAACGGAACCTTCGTATGCAGGTACAGGCGGCACAGGATAATATTGCTCAATCGGTAAAACAGGTAGCGTCCAACAAGGAAGGGGTTCGACAGGCAGAAAAAGCGTACGAGATCATGCAGAAAAGTTTTGAAATCGGCTCTGCCACTTTCGTAGAACTGAACGATGCCGATTTGGCTCTTACCAATTCGAGACTGGCATATAATCAGGCCATATATGATTATCTGACGGCCAAAGCAGAATTAAATATGATATTGGGAAAAAATATCGTTGAAGTAGATAACAATAAATAATAAATCCAAGGATGAACAAGATTACAAGATTCCAGCTGATTCTCTTGTCCGCGATGCCGTTATTCATGTCGTGTACAGACGAAAAGGAAACAGATAAAACCACGACGGAAAAACCGTTGGTAAAATTGGAGACGGTCAGTGTGCAGGCTGTCGATCAAACGCAAGAATTTACGGCCACCGTCGAAGCCAATAAAACAAATAACATTGCACCGTCAACCTCGGTACGTATCGACAAGATATGGGTGGAAGTGGGAGACCCTGTCCGGAAAGGCCAGAAGCTGGTCGAGATGGATATTGCCAGTTTGGAACAGTCCAAGACACAACTGGATAATTTGCAACTTGAATTTAACCGTATAGACGAACTGTATAAAGTGGGAGGAACCTCCAAATCGGCCTGGGACGCACAAAAAACGTCGTTGGATATAGCCAAGACGTCGTACCGGAATTTGGAAGAAAACACCCGGTTACTTAGTCCGATAGACGGGGTAGTAACCGCCCGTAATTATGACGAAGGCGATATGTATTCGTCTGTCAATCCGGTAATCACCGTAGAGCAGATTACGCCGGTAAAGCTGTTGATAAATGTCTCGGAAAGTTTCTATACACAAGTAAAAAAGGGTATGGATGTGGATGTAAAACTGGACGTTTACGGCGATGAACTGTTCAAGGGGAAAGTGAGTTTGATTTATCCGACCATTGATCCGCAGACACGGACCTTTACCGTTGAAATCAAAATTCCCAATACAGACAAGCGCATACGTCCGGGGATGTTTGCCCGGGTAGTTGTAAATTTCGGAACACTGGACCATGTCGTGGTCCCGGACAGGGCCGTTATCAAGCAATCCGGATCGGGCGACCGTTACATATATGTGTATAACGATGGCAAGGTCTCTTATAACAAGGTGCAGTTAGGCCGCCGTATGGATAATAAATACGAAGTAATATCCGGAGTAAAGGATGGCGACAAGGTGGTTATATCCGGACAAAGCCGTCTCTCAAACGGCATAGAAGTTGATATAGATGCTGGCATATAAAAAAGGTATGCATTGGATTAATCATTCAAATTAACACAACATTATGAGCATATATTCATCCGCAGTAAAAAAGCCTATTACGACAGCGTTGTGTTTTGTAGCCATCGTCATATTGGGGCTTTTTTCTTTGACCCGTTTGTCTATCGACCTGTTGCCTGACATTGAGACAAATACGATTATGGTGATGACCTCATACCAGGGAGCCAGTGCTTCGGATATTGAAACCAACGTCACCAAAATCATGGAGAATACCCTGAATACGGTAAGCGACCTGAAACATATCACCTCGCAGTCGAAAGAGAATATCTCCATCATAACGCTTGAATTTGAGTATGGAACCGACATAGACGTGGCCACGAACGACGTTCGGGACAAGTTGGATATTGTAGAATCAGCCTTGCCCGATAACGTGGACAATCCCATCATCTTCAAGTTCGGTACAGACGATATTCCTATCTTGATGCTTTCCGTAACAGCTCGGGAGAGTATGCCGGCCCTCTATAAAATACTGGATGACAAAGTCGCCAATCCCCTTAAACGAATCAGCGGGGTAGGAGCCGTTTCGATAGCCGGAGCTCCTGAACGGCAGATTCAGGTCTATTGCGATCCCCAGAAATTGGAAGCGTACGGATTAACGATCGAAACAATAGCCGGTATCATTGCACAAGAGAATATCAATACTCCCGGAGGATCTATCGATATAGGTTCCAATACCTATTCTTTGCGGGTACAGGGCGAATTCTCGGACGCTTCGCAGATGAATAACCTGGTTGTCGGTAGTTACGACGGCCGGAATATCTATTTGAGGGATGTTGCCCGAATCGAGGATACCGTAGCCGAACGGGCCCAAGAGTCGTACAGTAACGGAGAACAGGGCGGGATGATTATTATACAGAAACAATCCGGAGCCAACTCCGTCTCTATTTCCAATAAAGTGCTCGACAAGTTGCCCGATATTCAGAAAAACCTGCCTTCGGACATAAATCTGGATATTATCGTCAACACCTCGACCAATATAGAAAACACAATAGCCTCTTTGGTTGAGACGGTTTTCGTTACATTCATATTGGTTATGATTGTCGTGTTTATCTTTTTGGGTCGTTGGCGAGCCACGTTTATCATTATATTGACCATCCCGATTTCACTGATTGCCTCGTTCTGCTATTTGTTGATTTCTGGTAATACATTGAACATTATATCATTGAGCTCTCTTAGTATAGCTATCGGTATGGTGGTGGATGATGCCATTGTTGTGCTTGAAAACGTAACGAACCACATCGAACGGGGCAGCCAGCCCAAACAGGCGGCCGTACACGGGACCAACGAAGTGGCTATTTCCGTTATTGCCTCTACCTTAACGATGTTGGCTGTATTTTTGCCTTTGACCATGATTTCGGGGATGGCCGGTATCTTGTTCCAGCAATTGGGGTGGATTGTAAGTATCGTGATGATTATCTCTACGGTGGCAGCTTTGTCGCTTACTCCGATGTTGTGTTCGCAGCTGTTGCGGCTTAATCCCCAAAAAGGAAAATTGTTTACCCTCTTTTTTACTCCCATAGAAAAAGGATTGGATGCTTTGGATAACGGATATGCCCGGTTATTGACCTGGGCGGTATCGCATCGTACCGTAGTAGTGATTCTTGCCATAGCTATTTTTGGCAGTAGTTTATTGCTGACCAGAATTATACCTACTGAGTTTTTCCCGACGCAGGATAATGCACGTATCGGTATTACGATAGAATTGCCTATCGGGATACGAACCGAAATATCCCGTGAGCTGGCCTTGAAGATAGACAAGGAGATGCGTGAAAAGTATCCCGAAATCAGGATGTCCAATTTTACCGTTGGGCAGGCCGATTCGGATAATACGTTTGGCTCTATTCAGGATAACGGGACACACATCCTGTCTTTCAATATCAGTTTGAGCAGTGTGGGTGAGCGGGAGAGAGGTCTGGTAGAAATCTGTGAAATGATACGTCAGGATTTGAAAAAATATTCTGAAATCAAGACGTATGAAGTATTGGCCGGAGGTAGTTCCGGTGGAGCCGGCGGGCAGAGTACGGTAGATGTCGAAATTTATGGTTACGACTTTGCCATGACCGACAGCGTAGCCAATAACATTGCCAAGATGATGACCACGGTAAAAGGGTGTACCAATGCAACCATCAGCCGTTCTGACTATATTCCCGAATATCAGGTAGATTTTGACCGTGAAAAATTGGCCATCAATGGCTTGAATGTAGCAACAGCATCCTCTTATTTGCGGAACCGGATTAACGGAACCACAGCCTCCTATTATCGGGAAGATGGGGACGAATACGACATCATTGTCCGGTATGCACCGGAGTTCCGTCAGTCGGTCGAAGATTTGGAGAACATCATGGTTTATAACGCACAAGGAGAGGGAATCCGTATCCGCGATTTGGGGAAAGTGGTAGAACGCATGACACCCCCTACGATTGAACGTAAAGACCGTGAACGGGTTGTTACCGTATCCGGAGTAGTGGGAGCCGGGGCCGTTTTAGGAGACGTGGTAAAAGGCGTACAGGCCGGAATTGCCAAAATGGACATTCCCTCGGATGTATCGTTGGTTATCGGTGGAGCATTTGAAGATCAGCAAGATACTTTCAAAGACCTGTTTACCTTGATGATGCTTATTATCATATTGGTCTTTATCGTATTGGCCGCACAATTCGAGTCGTTGGTCGATCCGTTTATCATCATGTTCTCATTGCCGTTTGCCTTTACGGGCGTGTTTATCGGGTTGGCCGTTACGGGAACCCCGTTGGGGGTAATGGCCCTGATCGGAGTCGTCATGTTGGTGGGTATTGTGGTGAAGAACGGTATCGTGTTGATAGACTATACCATCCTGAACCGGGAACGTGGCAAATCGGTTACCAATGCCGTGATTCATGCAGGCCGGTCTCGTTTGCGTCCGGTGTTGATGACAACCTTGACTACCGTATTCGGGATGATTCCGATGGCCATCGGTACAGGCGAAGGTTCCGAAATGTGGCGTTCCATGGGTATGACGGTGGCTTGGGGACTTTCTTTCTCTACCCTGATTACGTTGGTTATAGTTCCGGTAGTATATTGTATTTTTGCAGGCAATGGTATCAAACGGCGTCGTCGTAAAATGGCGGTAAAATTTTCAAGTTAGAATCTGAATTAATTGTGTTGGTGTATATAATTATCATGGCAGGGGAAACCCTGCATGATAATTGAAATCCTTCAATAAAATATATGAAAGCAATATTTATCTCTTTTGACCAGGCTCATTTTGAGTCAATTATGAGTATATTGAATCACAACAACCTGAGAGGCTTTACCTATTGGGAGAATGTACAGGGTAGGGGGTCTGTTTCGGGAGAGCCCCATTATGGCAGCCATGCATGGCCCGGTATGAATTCAGCCATTCTGACGATGGTAGAAGACCACCAGGCAACCCCTCTGATGGATTTACTCCGCAAGTTGGATAACCAAACTCCGGCGTTGGGGTTGAGGGCCTTTGTGATGAATGTGGAGAAAACGATATAAGGCACGCTGCATTGAATTTTTCATTGGCAGTGAAGCGGTTTGTTTTGACCGAGAGAAAAAACGATTTTATCAGTTTGTCGTGTTGACGTTCTGAACAGTTGTTGTCAAGAGACAAAAAATATAATTTTATAAGTTGAAAAATTCCTTAGAAAAAGAGGAGATATACCATAAAAAATCATGGAACATCATATATTGAATCGGAACAATACCATACTCAATCGGTTCATCGCAGAGCTTCGCGATGTAAAGATACAAAAAGACAGCATGCGTTTCAGACGGAATCTGGAACGGGTAGGCGAGGTCCTCGCTTATGAAATCAGCAAAACCCTTACCTATAAATCGCAATCCGTAGAGACTCCTTTGGGCGTAGCCTGTGAGAATCTATTTACCGATTCTATCGTATTGGCTACGATTCTACGGGCGGGTATCCCTTTCCATCAAGGGTTCCTTAACTATTTTGACAATGCCCAGAACACTTTTGTCTCTGCCTTTCGGAAATATACCGAAAAGGAGACGTTCAGTATCGAGATAGAATATGTCTCGACGTGTCAGCTTTCGGGAAAAGTTCTTGTATTGGCCGACCCGATGTTGGCAACAGGCTCATCCTTGACCAAAACGTATCAAACCCTTGTAGAGAAAGCCGGAATACCGCGATGGATACATATTGCCGCAGCCATAGCCAGCGAACAAGGAGTTGCCGCTATCGAGCAATATTTTGCCGGATGTCAAAACGTTACCCTTTGGTGCGGGGCCGTTGATAAGCATTTGTCTTCCCAATCATATATTGTTCCGGGGTTGGGAGATGCCGGAGATTTGGCCTATGGAGAAAAACTTTAAAATAATACGGTGTAGTTTTATTTTTCGGGGGCAATACCGAGTTGTATTTGGAATTTAACGGAATTAACCGAATTAAATCTTTCTGACAATGCATTTACCGGGATAATACCCTCAGAAACTGGAAAACTTTCAAAACTTACCAGGTTCAATCTGTTTAATAATAATCTCTTTGGTAATATACCTAATGAGATATTGGATCATATCAATTTCAGTCATTGGAAAATTACACCCCCAAATGAAGGGTATGGATTCAACAATCTTTCCGTCACGACACAAAACTTAGAGTAGAAAGGAAATGTCTTAAAATGAAAGAATTTACAAGATAATCATTATCAGTACATAAATACGATTATCCGACAATCTCGCGTGAAATATAATATATTTAAAATTTTCTAAGATTTTATTTGTAGCTGTAATTTTAATTTATTTATATTTGATATTATAATTTTATCATATATACTTTGTTTGTATAAAAACAAAAGAATTCTCTCTATCCTTGTAAAAAGGACTTTTATGAGTGGGTATTGCCTTTTTTCGAAAAATAAAAAAGAATAAGTTCTTAAAAAATAGTTGACCTTTATAATATAAATACGTATGAAAAAAACAAATTTTGGTGCAATCCTTGTAGCGGCTATCACATTATTATGCTGCGGAACCGGATGTAAAAAAAGCTCTTCCGATTATTTAACTTTGAAAGTGCGACCCGTTGAGGAGCTTCTTAGATTGTCGGATTTTGCGGAAAAAGTCGAGGTTATTAAACTGGCCAATGATTCGGTGCTTAACGGTATTGAACAGTTGGTGGTCGATAAAAACGGGAATCTCCTTATCCGAGATGTCGAACGCTGTTTCTCCTTACAACTGTATGCCCCCGACGGGAAACTTCTTTGTCAGGTGGGTAAAAAAGGAAGAGGCCCCGGCAAATATTTTTCGGTAGATGACATAGATATCGACAGTGGTAAAATATTCTTAGACGCAAGTGGCGTAATGGCCTACGACATGGAGGGAAGGTATCTCTCCGATATTCCAAAAATGAACACCGATTTTCATACAAATTTTGCCATAAAAGGAGATACGCTGATAAAGTGCTATGGCGGTTGCTATATTAGTTTCGATATTAACGGACAATCTTACCGAGAATATATGAAGGAAGTAGATATTCCGGGATTCTCAACTCCTCCCACACATCGCAACTCTCACCTCTCCAAAAATATGGACGACGGTACGGTGTATTGGGAACGGTACTACAACGACACCATTTTTGAGGCGGTAGGCGGCGATATCAAACCATTTTTGTATGTCGATTTCGGCAGCTTGAAATTACCCAAAGATATTCCGATAGACTATATGACAGCTAATAATGAAGAGGCCAAAAAATATTGTTCGGACGTCTCCAATTTTAAAATTTCCGACCACATTATCACGTTTATGTTCAACTATAAAGGAGTCCCTTATACCTGTATTTATAATCGTGATACGAAAAAACAATATGTAACTCCGAATATAGTGAAGGATATAGGCAATATGTGTGCTACTTTTCCAAAGGTGTATGCGGTACAAGGGAAAAAGATTTATTTTCACATTGATCCGGAAGGTATCGTTCAGATACGCAATCTATTAAATAATAGAGAGATAAAGAATCTGGATTTTATGAAAGAGTGGCTCGATTTGGTAGGCGAGGCGAACGAAGAGGATAATCCTTATATTGCCGTGGTTACCTGCAAATAGACCATAGTACATATATCTGAACTTGTATTTAAAATAACCCCTGAAAAAATTAAATTTTTTCAGGGGTTATTTTGAATTATTTTACCTCGATTCTTCTTTATGTGTTTTAGAATCCTTCCATGAATCCTTTTCGACAAAGGGTATGCTATCTGTTTTTTACCGCAAGTATGGCATCGGCACAGATTTGTCCGGTTACCTCTCCGTTGTTTGTAAAATCTACATAACATTTATCGCCGGCCTGAAAGTCGTATTCGCCCAGAGGTACCCACTCACCGGAGGTTTGGCCTTTTACGGTAATGGTTTTGGCATCGAGTTTTACCTTCTCTTCCTCCTTGCCGTTACCCACGATAATTTCCGTTACTTTCGACGATTCGCCACGGCGAATATAATAGGTATATACCGTATAGCGTCCCTCTTCTTTTACCTCAAACGGGAAACGTAAGCGTTTCTTACTGGACGTCGGATTAAGCAGGATATAAGAACGCCCGTATCCATTCCCGGCCTGTATGCGATGCCATCCATCAGCTTCATTCAGTTCAATATCAATGTCATCTACCAGAATATCCGGAGTAGATCCGTCCAACAAGGGGTCTTCCTGGTACATACGTTGAATCTCTTTTACATCCACCTCCTGTACCTTTGTGCCCTTATCAATCGCCAGACAGGCCGCCTTGGCGGCGCTTTGCGCCAGTAACATGAAGACAGGTTCCATCCGGATAGAACCGTAGGCAATATGGCTGGCCGACAGGCATACCGGAACCAGCAGGTTGGTACACTCTTCGCGTTTGGGGGTGATGGAGCGGTACGAAATGTCGTAGGGAAGTCCGCCATGAATTTGTACATCCCCTTCGTTTTTAACCATAGCCTTGCCCTCTTTCTCGATAACTACCCGTTGGCAGTTGTGCGAATCCATGGTATAGGCCGCCATGCCAATACCGTCATCCACCGTCTCCCGATTTTCGCAGTTCGCCTGTGTCGCTACATATTCGCCAACCATGCGGCGTGCTTCGCGGATATAGAGTTGGGGCGTCCAATTATCGTATTCAACGTATTCATCTTTGGGCAATCTCCATCTTAGCATCTCTTTTCGTATTTTTTCGGGTACACGCGTATCGTTGCCCAGAAACCACAACAACCCGAGTGTGTAACTTTTGTGGGCTTCAATGATTTTTTCGCGTTCGCGGTATGATGCTTCTACAAAATGATGGTTCATCCCGATCATGTCGGTCGAGAATCCGCCGTTGTTGTTGATGTCTGTTTTTCGGTTAGGCATATGTACGAATTGCAGGTGAGAATAGAGGTTACTATTTTTTTTAGCCTCTATCAGGCGCAGCAACAATTCATATTTAGTCGAGTCATAATCTGCCGGACGGGCAATGGGGATACTGTTTTCGGAAACATCTGTCAGACAGATACGGAAGTTATAGGCTTGTACCATTTTGTCCCCACTTCCCTTTTCTGCCAGTTTGGCATCGGATATACCCCACAGTAGTCCGCTTTCCGGATTCCCTTTTTCTACATAAGGATCTACGCCGTCGGGAAACTGATGCTTGTCGAGCATCTGTACTCCGTTCCATGTTTCGTTGTACTGGTCGTTACTTTCCCGCCCTACGGTGTAAGAAACACCTGCACGGGCCAGCAGATCTCCTTCATACGAACAGTCTATGAACATTTTGGCCTTGACGTTGGTACGGCCAAAGAATTTCTTTACATTTTCCAATCCGATAGAGGTTATTTGAGTCCCCTCTTTCTTTGCATTTATAATACGGTGTCCGTATATCACCTCTACATTGCCACGTTTGATATAATCTTTAAAAACCGCTTCTGCAACGCTCGGTTCAAAAATCCAATACTCCAAAGCGTTGTAGTGGGCCCCTACTCGGCGATAGAAATCGAGGGCCAGTCCTTTCACCACTTGTTTATTGCCGATGTCGGTTTGTCCCAATCCTCCCGAGCTCATACCGCCTAAACGGTAACCTGGTTCAATCAACAGTACCTTCTTTCCCTGTTTGGCCACAGCATAGGCGGCAATAACACCGGCAGAGGTACCTCCATATACACATACGTCGCATTCCAGTTCTTGTTGAACGCATCCACTGTTTACCATCAGTATGGCAGAAAGAATAAATGTGATGATTTTTTGCATAAGAAAGAGAGTTTATTTAGAATTCAAAGAATTTCACTCAATAAAATTATTGACACAAAGGTACAATTTTTTATGGTGATTAAAAAGATTAAATACATTTCAGAGAATGTAACGATTTAATGACTGCACAAATGACAATTTATGGTGATCAAGGTTATCAGAAGGTAGTAAAAAAAAGTTCGGTAGTGTAAAATAAACTGTGTCATGCATCATTTCCGATGCAGCATCGAATGCCTGTTGACTATCAACAGTTTACGGCTTAAAAGATAGGAACCTCAAAAATTTACTTGTTTTTTCGCAAAAAATCGACGATTTAACGATTTTTTTCATTGTTGCCCTCCGAACAGAGGGAAAATAGGCAAAAACAGCCTTTTCAGGCCCCGACTGACCCCGTCTGCAAAGATAAGGCATGTCGGGGTTTATTTCGCCCAAACGGGCTGTAAAATCGAGGATGGATTCACGGATATTTTCTGATTCCAATTGTTGGATATTGCGTCTGGTCGAAGAGGTGTTTCACTCGGCCTTAATGGCACCAGGAGCACACATAATTTTTGCAGCCAAAAGAGAAAATGGCCGGAACCATTTAGCCATGGCGCAGCCATCTCTTTCCTTCCCTTTTTTTGACTTTACTTTAACGAACGTATATATGAATACGGGGATAAAGTAAAGTTACTTTCGTATAGGTCTAGTTTTTCAAGTTTACTACAATTGACACACAGTATGGCGGAAAAAGTGTGGAATTTTAAAGAGTTATTCTAAGGAAAAATGTATATTTATGACTTAAAAGTAAGTGGCACATGAAAATACAATCTGTTCATATTAGAAATTATCGAAAATTGAAAAACTGTCATATAGACTTTGGCGAAAAGGAAACTGTTTTAGTCGGTGCTAATAATAGTGGTAAGACTTCAGCTATTAGTGCTATCGTTTGGTTTCTAAAGAATACAGATAGATTCACTTTAAAAGAGTTCACTGCAACAAATTGGGCATCAATTAATGAAATTGGCGAGAAATGGCTTGAACATGATTCTGTAGATGAAGCAT
>DVNA01000003.1 GCA_018714665.1 Candidatus Gallibacteroides avistercoris
ATGTAAGGTCAATAATATTTTCTTTGCTAATTACTGCCGACTGTGGAACGGATATCATCTCCGGATAAAGATGATTATGAATTTTTCCAGAAAGGCTTTTCCCTTCCAGGTTTGCAATTCGTTCTTGACTTTTAGGCTTGGGAAATGCCAAAACGGCAATATCCCGGTAATAGTTCAACCGAATCAACGGCTGCGATAAGTGTATATCTATTTTACATCCACCCATACAAGTAGTATCGCGATAAACTACTTCTTGCATGGCATATTCAGGCGTTATCCAGGGACCTCCACTCGAAGACCACCCGGCACAGTTGTGAAATCCAAGCTCCAACCCCAAACGTTTGGATTCTGAGGCTGCAAACTTTACTAATTCCATCCATTGAGGGCTAAGGTATGTTGCTTGTCCCTGAGGAAAACCTACTCCAACATTGAACATCTGTACTTCCTGAATACCCACCTCTTTCATAGCCTCCAAATCGGCAGTAATCCCCTCTCTCGAAACATTCCCGTCCACCCAATGCCACCACGTCCGCGCTCTTGCTGATGCGGGAGGATTTCTAAATCCCTCCTGCAAGGACTCTTGTGCATTAATACCTGTTTCAAATAACAGCATGATTATACACAATAACATTGTAGGAATGTCCGTTTTCATAATTAGAGTTAATAGGAATTATATATATGACAACTATTATTATTTACGTTCTATTATTTTTACCTGCTTAGGAGCCTTGACTGTGGATTTTATTTTCCCGTCGGCCTGTTTTTCATGGCGAATCTCTATCACCCCGTAAGGTGTGGGGAAGGTTCCTTCTACCCATTCCAGATCGCCCAAGTGTGGTTCTATCGAAACTTTTTTACACCCCGGTTCCAGCACCTTTACGCCTAAGACGTTTTCGCTCAACCAAGAGGTAGGGCCGGACGCCCAACCGTGGCAAAGGCTATGGCGGAATTTTTCGTAACAATAGGCCCCGAAATCGCCGTGTATGTCTTTTTTCCCTTCGGGAACAATCTCGTCAATCCCGGCAGCTCCGGGAACCCAATCCAGGTTGAAATCTTCCCAGAACGTGGTCGCTCCCAAATCGAGCATTCCTCCCCAAAATTCGCGGATACGGTCCAATGCACCCTGATAATTACCGGCCTTGGCCATAGCCCGCAACATATAATACCCATAGAACGTAGAGAAATTTTTGGCTCCCCCGACCGAAAGCACCTCCCTGTCAGCTTGCCGGGCATCCATCAGTCCGGCCAATGCCAACAAAGCCGCTCCCTGCTTCGAGTTATTGTGGTCGGGTACATACGTACGCAACAACGCGGCCTTTTCAGCACACTGTTTCGACAACGCCTCATCGCCCAGTTCGGCACAAAGTTCGCTGCCGGCATCCATGGCCATGACCATCAATGCCTGTAACCCGGCATCGACACCTTTGGGATTCTCGCTGGAAGGCCAGTCCAGGAAACGGTTCCCATCCAGCTGCTCTTTTCCGGAGGGAGAGATTTTGGTAAACAGGTGTTTCAACAATCCGGTCAGGTACTCCTGCTGCTGTTGCAAATACTCCTTGTCTCCATGATAATAATACCAGTCGCGCTGTATCAGAATCCACCAGATGGAATAGGAGCTGATACCGCTCATCCAGTTGGGCAAAGCGGTAGTATTGCGCGCCAGATCAAGACTTTTGGGAACTACCTCGTTGTAACCGAACACGCTGTTGACGGTCATCACCTCGGGATGCAAATCGCCTACCCATACCAAACGGTCGCGCTTGATACCGTCCCACAGATACTCCTGCATATTCAGATGAACGGTATAGGCCCCCGTCATCCAAATTTGATTCAACCGCTCGTCGTTGGAACGGAACGATCCCAAATAAGGAATATCCCGGTAGTTGAAAATGGCCCGCACCTCTTTCAGGTGCAACTCCCGGTCGTCGTCCAGCAAATCGATACGCACAAAGCGAAACCCGCTGTTCCCGACTTCGCTTACTCCCAACCAAGGCAGCTGCATGGTAAAATCGCGCATGGCATGATCGTTCGAGGCACCGTTCTTGCCGTCTATATCGCACATCGCCTCGCTGACCGATTCGCCGAAACGGATACGGACCTTGACCGGTTCCTTGTTGCCGGGCATTCCGGTTACCAATTGCAACCCACCCTGCAACTCCCGACCAAAATCCAGCAGAATCGAGGGATGTTCCGTCTTGGTGCTTTTCATCACGCAGATACGGGCATTGGTCAAATCGGTCTGTCCGTTACCCGGCATAAACAGGTTATCCAATCCGGTAATCAGTGTCCCAGACCCATCATTTTTCCAGACTACACGGGTGGGCGAAATATAAGCCCGGGTACGAGTATCATACTGTACCGCTGTCGAAGACTGTTGTCCATTATTCCAGGCAGGAGGCAACTGATGTTGGGCACTCATGCAAACGGAAATACCGACCATAACTCCTATTAAAATCTGCTTTCTCATATTTACCATTCTCTTCTTTTATTTTTTCCATGTATATATCAATGCGTCTCCTGCATCGACAGCCAACGTCGGGGTATAGCGTGCGGCCGGAACGGACGATCCGTCTTTCAAAACGCGAGAGACCGCTCCTGTACACCGAACCGTTACTTGTTGGGAATGTTTCAAATCGCGATTGACAATTACTAAATAATGATTCGCCCCATTTTCCAGTTCAGATACCAGAACGCCTCGCCCGCTTGCCGATACCTCTTCAAAAGGTGCCGGTAAGGAGGCCAATTGTTTCGTGCCGGCAGGAATCTCTCCGGTATGTGTCACCGAGAGGAGCTTCGCCCCTAAGAAAACAGGAGACAAGGCTTTTATCTCTTTATTCACTTCGCGTACCCGGTCATACACCTCACTCCGCTGGAAGGTCTCCGTAATAGGGGCATGGTTGAAATTCCAGATGGTCCCCACTGGTGTCCAATAGGTAAAATATTGTATCCCCTGGGCGCCGTAAGCCAGGTTGCTGTAAACCTGCAAACGCAACGATGCCAACGTGGCGATGGGATAGGGATCGTGTGCCGTGGCCAGCGCAAAGGCCCAGAATGGTTTTCCGGCCTTTCGGCTCTCATCGGAGATAATTTCCAGATTTTCATAGAAATCGCCCCGCAGGGTGCTGTCGCCAATCACCGGATAGTGGTCGAACGAAACAAACGGAAGATTGACCTCCTGTATAAAGAGATTTACATACTCCCGATAGGAATTCGTCTTCAACGCTCCCAACGAAGCATACGTAGGCAACAAGTTCAAATAGCAATAATGCTCTTTGTCTACCGATTCTATTTTTCGCGCCCACTCGCCCAACGAGGCAAAGGCGGTCCGGTCGGGCTCATCCCTCAAAAAATAACCGTCCAGGGCCGGATGATTCTTAAATCGGTTTACCGTTGCCTCAGGGTCCGTTTCAAGCTCTTTGCACGTAATAATCATTTTGATGCCTGCCCGTTGTGCCGTATCCAGGGCAGCAGCCACCTCATCGGCAGTTGTCGTATGTGAAAAGCCGTGAGTAAATCCGGCCTCTTTTAATTCCAGATAGCGGTCTAAGCTGGTGTGCTCGGCAGGGATACTGAACCAGGCCAGAATGGGTATTTGAGGAAACGATTGTTCCTGTTCGGTTTTCGACACCGAACAGGAAAGAAGAAGTCCCATCAGACAAGCCAAGAGAGGCAAAAAATTTTTTTTCATACCATAAGCATACAAAACGGTTATTTATCGTGACAAATTCTCAAACAGAAAGTCCCTTTTCTGATTCCAACGGACGTGTATAGAGCTTTTCTTATTTCGGCAAGTTAAAAGCCGGTACCAGGTCGTCCAACTGGGTATCGGTCATTCCTTCGGGTTCAAAGCCTGCTTGACGAGCATACAAATAGATTTGGGCCGATTTGGAGAGGGTATCGATCGCATCGAAACATTCTATAATATCGTCTCCCACGGCCAATATTCCATGCTTTTCCCACAATACGACATCGTGTTTATCCAACTCTTTTATCGTTGCCTTTGCCAAATCCATGGAACCGGGCAACTGGTAAGGGATAATACCGATTCCGCGCGGTACGATTACCCGACATTCGGGAATCATCGCCCACAATTTACGGGTAATGTAGGTTGAATCCAGAAACGGTTTGCAATGCGATAAAGCAACCAGATCGGTGGGATGCGTATGCAACACAACTTTATTGTTTACACCACGTGCCCGCAAAAAATTGTGCATGGCCAGATGCGAGGGTAATTCGGAGGTCGGCCTCACCGGTTGCTCGGCAATAATCTCATAAGCCGTACCTTGGCCGTTTACCCGGATTATAGAACCATTTGCAAACGGATCTTTTGCCACGTAACGCATCCTTTTGCCGGTTCCCGTTACATAAAAAATATTACCGGCCAATGCCGTTACCGGCTCGCCCAACGCTATCGGAGGCAGAAGTGCCGGGAGAGTGTGTATTTTTTCTTCTACCAGTTCTGTCAAATTGACAGAGATATTTCCTCCGTTACGTTCGGCCCATCCCTTTTCCCACAAATATCCGGCAACTTCGGCGATTTGCTCTATCTGCAAACGGAGAGCTTGGTTGTTGTCAATAATTGATGCCATTTTTTATCGTTTTTATACGAATCAGAGATTAAATTTTCAACTCCGGTTCTTGGTTTAACATATTACAATTCTATCAACTAATCTATCCTATATTTTCAAGGTATTGTTTTTCAATACAAGCCTATACATAAATATTGAAACAGGATGTCAACTACTTATCGGTACTTAATGTATTATTTCTTTTGAAATAGTAACAGGCCCCATA
This sequence comes from Candidatus Gallibacteroides avistercoris, assembly GCA_018714665.1. GTDB lineage: Bacteria > Bacteroidota > Bacteroidia > Bacteroidales > CHK158-818 > Gallibacteroides > Gallibacteroides avistercoris. The sequence goes on from DVNA01000003.1 coordinate 4,795, forward strand.
AGCCCTGATTCAAGCAATGGAGAATCTTGATTATAATGCCAGGCAGAAGAGAAGGTAAATCTGTCTGATGGTCTTTTCTCTCCTTTCAGAAGCCACTCGGGCCACTGTCCATTTATAATACCATCATAAGATTTGAATTCATCTCCAATAAGCCTGTTAGCCCATTGATTGACCACATCAATGCGTAAATCATTTTTCCCCTTTTTTACAACATGGGTAATATCAACTCTCCAAGGATCTGTCCAAACAATGCCAAGATCCTTACCGTTAAGCCAGACCTTCGCCATGATTTTCACTTTTCCTAAATTGAGAAATACCTTGCCGTTGCCTTTACCTCCATTAAAATCGAAGGATTTAGAGTAAGATGCTGTCCCGGAATAATATTTTATACCCTCCTCGCTATTTTTACTCCAATCCGTAAGCGTTTCAAATATGGTTTCGGCTGGTCCTCCCCATTCTTCGTCGAAATGAACGGTCCATGGTCCTTCTAAGGTTTGAATATCTTCTGTTTCATAAAAATTCGGCTTACCGGAACTCTTGATATGATCCTTCGGTTCGAACACAATGAAAAAGCTTTGATATTTGTCGAATTCGAGGCTTAAAGTTGTCAATGTACCATTGTCCTCAAAAGCATTCAAAATGCGTGTTTCTCCGGTAACCGGATCCCATAAATGGGGTTGAGCCCCAGAAACGCGGAAAG
>DVNA01000001.1 GCA_018714665.1 Candidatus Gallibacteroides avistercoris
ATGACCAGTATCGCAATCAGGGTTGCCGTGAATAACGTACGCGAAGCACTTTGTGCACTCTCGAACTGCCCCCCGTATTCGATGCGGTAACCTTCGGGGAGGGTAATCTTCTCGTCCACCGTTTCCCGTATCTCTTTGATGATGCTGCCTACATCCCGTCCGGAGGTATTGGCCGAAACAACTAACTTGCGCTGTACATTCTCGCGGGAGATGGTGTTGGGCCCACCAGCCGATACGATTTCGGCCACCTCTTCGAGTGGCACTTTCCGCCCGTCGCCGGTGTCTATTAAGGCTTTTTTTACCGATTCTATGTTTTCGGTGTAGTTCTTGTTAAAGCGCAATACCAGGTCGAAGCTGCGTTGACCTTCGTAGATGTCGGCTATTTTATCTCCCGAGAAGGCCAGTTCTACAAATTGGTGGAAACTTTCCATGCTGATGCCGTACTTGGACAAGGCCGAACGGTTGGCCCTGATCTGTAACTGGGGCGTTTCCGTCTGTTGTTCGACAGCAATGTCCACCAGTCCCTCTATTCCGGAGATGGCACTTTTTATCTGATTCCCCATCATGAACATCCGGCTCAGGTCTGTCCCGAAAAGTTTTATGGCGATATTGGCCCGTGTCCCGGAGAGCATATGGTCGATACGGTGTCCGAGCGGTTGTCCGATGGTAGCGGCAATACCCGGGATACCTGCCAGCCGTTTGCGCATATCGTTGAATACCTCTTCGCGGCTGCGGTCTTTCAAGGTAAACTGAACATCTATTTCGGCGCTGTTAGTCGCTTGCGAGTGTTCGTCCAGTTCGCCCCGTCCCGTCCGGCGTGCCGTTCCGGTTACTTCCGGTATTTTGAGCAGTTCCCTTTCCATCAGGTTTCCCAGTTCGTTGTTCACTTCGAGTGATACGCCCGGTTTGGCTACTGCCGAGATAACGGCAGACCCTTCGTTGAATTCGGGCAGGAAGCTGCGCCCCATTGTACAGAACAGGATAATTGTTATTACAAAAACGGCTAATGTAGAGCCCACAATGGCTTTTTTATGGTTCAACACCCACGCCAGGGAGTTGAAATAGCCGGCCGACAACTTTTGTGTAATCCAACTCTCTTTTTCGTTTTTTGCCAGGTATTCTTCTCCCGATAACATCTTCTTACAGAGCAACGGAGTAACGGTCATGGCCACGATGAGCGACATGAACAGCGAGATGATATAGGCGATTCCCAGTGGTTTAAGCATCCGTCCTTCCATACCGGAGAGGAAAAAGAGCGGAATAAAGGCCACCATGATGATAAATGTGGCGTTCAGGATTGAAGAGCGTATCTCTTTCGAGGCCTCAAAAACGATGTCGAAAACCGGTTGCCGCTCCTCTTTCGGTTTCCGATGGTTCTGCCGCAATCGTTTATAGACATTCTCCACGTCGATGATAGCATCGTCCACCAGCGATCCGATAGCGATACACATACCACCCAGCGTCATGGTATTGATATCCATACCCAGCAGGTTCAATACCACGAGTGTACCGAGCAGCGACAGGGGGATGGCGATGACTGAGATGACGGTGGTGCGGAAACTGTTCAGGAAAAGGAACAGGATGATGATGACGAATACGGCTCCTTCTAGTAAGGCCCTTCCGACGTTATTTACCGAGGTCTCGATAAAATCGGCTTGCCGAAAAATCCGGGTATCTACTTTTACGTCGGCCGGAAGCGATTTTTGAATCTCTTTCAGGTTGGCCTCGATTTTTTCCGTTACATTGAGCGTGTTGATATTGGGCTGTTTCGAGATAGAAAGGATCACGGCAGGCGAGGCATTTTGCGAGGCGTGTCCCATTTTCACGGCGCTGCCTATTACCACCTCTGCCACATCTGATACGACAATGGGTTTGCCGTTATTCATCTTGACCAACGTTGCTCCCAATTCATCCAGGTCCGTAGTACGGGCAATGCCCCGTAGGGCAAATTCATTGCCGAAATCGCGTACAACCCCACCTACCGAGTTGGTACTGAAAGATTTTCCCACAGCTTCCAATTCAGATAAGGTAACGCCGTATGCATCCATCCTTTGCGGGTCGGCCAGAATCTGGTACTGTTTATAGTCGCCACCGATGATGGTTACCTGCGATACACCGCCCGTAGCCAGGATAGCCGGTTTGAGTACCCAGTCGGCCAATGTCCGTAGCTCCATCATTGAGGTGGTATCGGCCTGTAAACCGACGAAAAGTATCTCACCCATCACGCTCGATTGCGGGGCCAGTACCGGTGTAATACCTTCGGGTAAAGTCCCGTTCAGGGTTACCATCTTTTCGCTGATGATTTGGCGAGCCCGGAAGATGTCCATCCCCCAGTTGAACTCAGCCCAGACAAACGAGTATCCGTACATAGAGGCAGAGCGTACGCGGCGTACGTTGGTGGCGCCGTTTACCGCAGTCTCGATCGGAAAGGTAACCAACCGTTCCACCTCTTCGGAGGCCATACCGTGCGAATCGGTCATAATGACCACCGTCGGAGCCGTCAGGTCGGGAAAAACGTCGATGTCCATTTTCTGCGAGGAGTATATACCACCAAAAACAAGCAGGATGGCTCCCAACAGAATATAGAGTTGATTCTTTAAAGAGAATCGGATGATACTGTTGATAAAATCCATAAAACATTCCTCCCTTTTTTAGTGGACGTGACCCGAATGAGCATCGAGCGTACCGGTTGCCTGCGACAGTTTTACCAATACGGCGCCTTTGGCGACAATCCGTTCTCCACTCTGGATACCCGACAGGATTTCGGTGCGTATGCCGTCTGTTTTGCCGATTTTTACTTCCCGTTTTTCAAAAAATTCGGGGGTAAGTTGTACAAAAACAAAGTAATTACCCATCTCCTCCACCAATGACAGGTTGGATACGGTAACCGCCGGTTGGGAGTTGCTGGTTTTGATGTACAGTTCGACGAACGATCCCGGTAACAGTTTGGCCGAATTGTTCACCTGGAATACGACGGGGATAAGCGGGTTGTCGGTTTCGGTCGATTTGCCGTATGAAACCAGACGTCCACCCAGCTCTTCGAGCGTATAGACCGTGGGATCGTTTAGCATCCGCAGGTTGGCCTCGGTAATGTTTTCCAACAAAGAGAAATATCTTGGTTGAATCTCGGCTTTGATAAACAGGTTCCGGTTTTGCGAGACGGCGGCCACCGGCTGTCCGGCTTCGACATATTCACCGTTGCGTACCAGCAGTTGTTTGACGAATCCGCTGATAGGAGCTGTTACCGATTGACGACCCGAGGCAAAATTTTTGCGCAGGTTATTGTAGGTAGCCTCTGCGGTTTCAAAATCGGTTTTGGCTTGAAGCAGCTCTTTTTCGCTGACGATTTTATCTTTGGCCAGAGCTTGTTTACGTTCGTATTCCTTTTTCGTCAGGTTGTAGTTGCTTTCCGCTTCGCGGTAACGTACCGCCAGGTTGTTGTCGGCCATATCACCACTTTCGATAAAGAAGAGTGTTTGTCCGGCATGAACCGCTTTCCCGTCTATCATTCCGTTTTCAGGGAAAACCACCATACCGCTGGTTTTGGCCGTTATTACCCGTTCGTCTCCTTGCGAGGGTTGTACTTGTGCCATCGTCCGGATAACCTGTCCGAAGGGTTCTGTCCGGCTCTCTTCTGTCGAGAAATCGACCGTCCAGCTCATCTCTTTGGAGAATGTAACCCCGTTGCTGCTGGTGGCTTGTTGTTCTTCGGCCTCGTGGTAGGCTTTGTGTTCATCATCATAAACCGTAATGTCGGGTATGGTGATTTGTGTTGTACCCTCTGCCGTTTTGATGTCGAACACCATCTTCCCGCTTCCTGCCTGTTTGGGTGTCAGGGCAAATTTGTAGATACCCGGTTCGGTCGGAGCGTCGAGCGTTTGGCGGATTTCTTCGTTATTTACGGTTAAGTTTACCGTAACTTTTCCGGCTTCGAGTGGCTTGAAATTTTGAAGAAAGGTGATGTGTGCCAAAACTTCGCTCTCTTCTCCTGCGATGAAGGGGGTGGCTACGGTAAATAATTCGTACTGGTTGTCGTATGCCGTCAGTTGAAGTTTGGCATCGTGAACGTGTTCTTCTTCTGTCCCATGTTCATTCGGGTCATGGGCGTGGTTGTGGCAGCCTGTTGCAACGGCTGTCGCCAACAGTGCTGCGAGTATGAAAGGAGTTTTCATCTGTTTGTTTGCTTGTTCTAAAATAATGATAGATAAAATTCTCTACGCGAGTAGATAATTACTCGTGTGCAAAAAACAATCGAGAACTAACAAACAGGAGGAGCCCGTAGGGCTGACGTGCAGAAGTCTTCATTCAGGAGACTCTTTTCGAGATATGGTTTGAATAGATAAGGTACACTTTGCGTGTGTGTACATTCAAAGACAGAACAATTTTCAGAAACAATACATAGAAGACTATTCCCTTCAATCGGTTTAAAGAAATCGGAATCAAACCGTTCCTCTTTGAGAGATTGGGGCGTTACCGTGGCGATGGTGTCGCTGATGGGACACTCTTCGGTATCCTTGCTGTTAGGATAGTTGCAATGCCGATGAAACAGGTCAAAAGAACTTCTGTCAAACAGGTCTATTTCTGTTATCAGCATATTGTTCCGGTAGTGGTGGTGATGGGGTATGACCGTATGGGCCAATATGGTCATATCGGCAAGCAATATGAAGAATATGTATATCGCCCTTTTCATAATATGCTGTCGGCAAAAATAGCTTTTATTTCCGGAAAATCAAAACTTTCCTGGCTGCCATTCCGATTACCTTGTACCCGTATTCCATATTTATACTACCTAAAAACCCTTTTGCCTATTTCTTTTGGATTGGTATATTGTTTTTTTTTACTTTTGTGTGTATTTAATCTGTAAGAGTTTTATTGCTTGTTCGTTAATATAAATAGATTGAGGAAATGAAACGAAGAAACTTTTTTCGTTCGTTGGCTTTGGGTGGAGCTGGAATGGTCTTTTCTCCGATAGCAAAAGCCGTTCCAGTAGCTGATAATAAACCAAAAACGAACTTGAAGGAAGCATTGGCTGTTCCACGTACGGCACACTCCATACCTGGTAAATATCCAGGTAAAGTGGTAAAAGTGCATCATACGGATTGTATCGCAGATGGACGCCCGTCGGAAAAGATTGCATACGAAATGTTGAAAACTTGCATGCTTGACCTGACCGGTACATCTGATCTGAAAACGGCATGGTCTCAGTTTGTAGGGCCGAAGGATGTGATAGGGTTGAAAGTAAATCCAATAGCAGGTAAGTTATTGTCAACTTCACATGCTTTGACAAAGTCGATTGTCCGACAATTGGAAGAAGCAGGCATTTCCCGTCAGCAAATAATCATCTGGGACCGCAGGGAAGTTGATTTGCGTGAAGCCGGTTTTACAGCCGAACAATATCCCGGAATTAAGATTGTCGGGACAGAATGTCAGGATGAAAACGGTAGCTATGTTGATGCCGAAGGAAAGTTTTATGGAGAAGACCGAATAGATAAATCACAATTTTTCTTTGTGGATATAGAA
>DVNA01000009.1 GCA_018714665.1 Candidatus Gallibacteroides avistercoris
TACTACCATCGCCCTTCCGGAAGCTCAGACAAACCTGATGAAATCTCTTGTAAAAGCCAACATACCCACCATCTTCGTCATGATGACCGGTAGTGCCCTTGCTATCGACTGGGAAGCTCAAAACATACCGGCCATCATCAATGCCTGGTACGGCGGGCAAGCGGCAGGAACCGCCATTGCCGATGTCTTGTTTGGCGACTACAACCCGGCCGGAAGATTACCGGTAACGTTCTACCGCAGCGACAGCGATCTTCCCGATTTCCACTCCTACGATATGACCAACCGCACCTATCGTTACTTCAAAGGAGAAGCGCTCTTCCCGTTTGGGTACGGATTGAGCTACACCTCGTTTGATTACGATAACCTGAAAGTGGAAGACAATGCCACTACCCAAGGCATGGATGTCTCCATCGATGTAAAGAACAGCGGCAGTATGGATGGAGAAGAGGTAGTCCAACTATACGTTACTCACGAAACCGACCAACGTGCCCCCTTGTTCGCCCTGAAAGGATTTGAACGGATCAAGCTGAAAGCCGGAGAATCAAAAACCGTTAAGTTTCACCTCTCCCCCCGAGAACTGGCCTTGGTAAATGAAAAGGGAGAATCTATCGCCTCTCCGGGGACAATCAAACTTACTGTTGGCGGATGCTCTCCTACCGTAGAGCTGAAATCCAAGGGATTACTCAAAGAAACGACAGTCCAAGTAGCCGGAGAGCCGATCTATCTGGATTAAAAAAACAAGAATTACACCCCATAAAAAAGCGAACAGCCTTTTATTAAGGAAGGCTGTTCGCTTTTTTATTTCACAACACGACCGAGATTCAAAACAAAAAAAGCCAATCTAAATTGATAATCCCATTATCTATTCTTACCTTTATGCAGGGATTTGGACTGTTCATAAAAAAAACATATCCATACCTACATCAATATTCATAACAATGATTCCGATGAAAAAGGCCTGCATTTTTATCATCTTATTCGCTTCTCTGGTAAACCTGGCAATGGCTCAGGACAACCTGACCCAATTGAAAAGAAAAGCGGAAATGCACTTCCACAACGCAGAATGGAAAGATGCTCTACCTACATACGAACTCATCCTTTCGTTTCCGAATGCAGATATTTCATCCTATATCAACGCCATTATTACATCGTTAGAACTCGACACACTACCGGTAGCCATAAAATGGGTAGAAAATGCCCTACTCAACCAGATATCACTAGATACATTATTGACAAAGACAGAGGTACAAACTCGACAACTGGATACCAGCCATCACTTCGAGAAACTGTTACTGGGATTAAAACAGGAGATACCTGACCTATCGCCCCGCATCAACCAATACCTATCCCAATACTACCAATTCAGGCATCAATATACCAAACAGATTGACGTGTTGCATGAGATGATCGACAAGTCGCCTCGGAATATTTCCCTCATAAAGGAGATCGCCTTTGCCTTTTATAATAACGGAGATAGCGAAAACGCACTGGCCCATTTCGAGGAGGTCCTGATATACGCACCCGACGACTTGGAAGCCAACCTCTTCATGGGCAGTTACTATTACATAAAAGGGAAAGAAAAAATGACAAAACTATACGAAGCATATCATAATATTCCAACTCCCAACCGAATGCAATTTGCTCAATACAGACGAGGCCGGGAAGAGGTAAAGGATCATGAACTGGCATTGGCCTCGAAATACATGAACCAAGCCAACCAAGTAAAATCGACAAAAGCTATCCGGGATATTTTATATGATATTTATGTATTAAACTCGGATGTAGAAAAAGCCGAAATGCTCAAAAGACGATCAAAATAGGAACTCTACCTCCTTAAACGCATACATTCGTTCTGCGCCATCTGTCCGCTGCAACACCAAATGCCCGGAAGGAAGTATTGCTTTGATACAAGCTTTAAAAACGCCTGACTCATCTTTAAACGGGAAATAACCGTTTTTCCGAAAAAGCCGGTCAATATAACATTGTTCTATCTCTGCCCTGCCATGAATCGTTTTTGTTTGTTCATACCGAAACACGATCCGTTCACAAACGCGCTCCAACCATTCGGACAACGAGAACTCCCGGCCGGTAATCTGTATCAGGGAAACCGGATTGGGGGCATCCGAGACAAATCTTTGCTGGTTGATATTCAGGCCAATCCCCACGATACTGGAATCCAGGTATTTTCCATGCAGGTCATTTTCTATCAACATTCCCCCGAACTTCTTCTCTTTCCAATATATATCATTGGGCCATTTGATAAAGAAATCCGAAGCCACCGTCTCGAACGTCTCGACCACCGCTAATGAAACAGCTTGCGATAAGACAAACGAGAGGGATGCCATCAGATGAGAAGGATAGAGCAACATACTGAATGTTAGATTTTTCCCTCTTTCTGTTTCCCACGAGTTTCCTTTCTGACCCCTGCCTGCCAGCTGTGCATCAGCCACAATTACACACCCTTCGGGCTGCCTCTCTTTTTGCTGTAAATCCCGCAGGAAAGTGTTAGTCGAGGCGGTTTCCTGCAAATGAATAACGGAATATTTCATTGTATCTGTTCTTCTAACGGTTTTCGCTTATATTGAGGAAGTTTTTTTATAACTTCTCGATAAGAATGGAATATCCACGATGTTATCAGCTCGCTATCCAATCGTTCTGACAAATAAATCGAATTCCAATATTTTTTATTCAGATGATATCCTGGCTGTACCTCAGCGTACCGTTCGCGCAATTCTATTGCCAATACAGGATCACACTTTACCATAACAAACACCGGCATGGCGTCCAGTGGCAGGAACAAAAAAATCTTTCCGGCCACCTTAAACACCAGCGTCTCCTCATCGAAGGGAAACGATTCGGAAACCTCGGGCAAACTTAAACAATATTCCCTGACCTCTTCTATATTCATGCAAATCTTCTAATTCAACGGAGGGAAAAACGCATCCTCTATCTGCTCTATCTCATACCCATCGGGGCGTTGTAGCAATGACATGACATCGAAACGGACATCCAACGACAAATTATGCATCCGAATATAAGCATCGGCCGCATATACAATCCGGCGAATCTTGGCCGGAGTAATCGCCTCCTCAGGAAATCCATATTGATTGTTTTGCCGTGTTTTTACTTCAATAAACACCAGAACCGTTCCCTTCTGAGCGACAATATCCAATTCCAATTTGCCGCTACGCCAGTTCATCTCCCGAATGGTATATCCCTTTCCCTGCAAATACTCGCACGCGGCCTTCTCTCCCGACGCCCCCAACCGATTATGCTCTGCCATCTTCGTTTTACAACTTGTTCTTATAAATACTGTAATCGTCTATACCCAACCGATCATATACCAGTTTCAACTCCTCTTCATTTTCAGAAATGACCAACAATTTATCATGCTCGTAGAGACGGGTTTTCCCTTTGGGAATCAAAAAATTATTATCCCGTTTGATCATAACCACCAGGGTGTTGTCCGGTAACGGGATATCCATCAGACAATCGCCCATGGACAACAGTTTATCGGTCACCTTTATTTCTGAAATAATCGACTTGATTCCTTCGGGCAACTCCACTCCAAATTCGGTATCTTTTTTCTCCTCCGGAGCAGCCAATCCCAGCAATTGTGCAGAATAAGAAACGGTAGTACCCTGTACTACCAGCGACAAAATGGTAATAAAGAAAACAATATTGAATATCTGATTGGAATTTTCCACACCCGCAATCACCGGATAAGTAGCAAATATAATGGGAACGGCTCCCCTCAGCCCTACCCACGATACAAACAAACGGGATTTGAGATTTAATTTGCGGAACGGCAGCAAGCAAAGGAATACACTCAACGGACGAGCAAAAACAATCATAAAAGCACCTATCAAGAGCGCCGGCAAAGCTATCCCGAGCAGTTCGTGCGGATTAACCAATAATCCCAAGGTCAAGAACATGATGATTTGAAACAACCAGGCAAATCCGTCGAAAAAAGTAGAGATATTCTTTTTGAAAACAATCGATTTGTTTCCCACTACCAGACCGGCAATATATACGGCCAAATATCCGTTTCCGTTGAGCAAATCCGTAAAGGCAAAGGTAAAGAAGACAAAGGCCAACAACAGGATGGGATAAAATGAATGATTGCTGATATTGATCCGGTTAATGAACCATACCGCAGCCAATCCCAACAAATACCCGCACAAGGCTCCGATGGAAAATTGAATCAACAATGCCGATAAAATGGTATTTACGCTGAATTCCCCCGACTGTATGACTTGTATCAAAACAATGGTAAGCATATAGGCCATCGGATCATTGCTACCACTCTCCAACTCCAACATCGGTCGAAGGTTATGGCGCAGGTTCAGATTCTTGGACCGGAGGATGGCAAATACCGAGGCCGAATCGGTAGATGACATAACCGCCGCCAACAACAGCGATGCCGTAAACGAAAACGACAAAGAAGAAAGCGGCGAATTGGAAAGCCCGTATATAAACAACCCCACAAAGAGGGTGGTAGCCAATACTCCTACGGTAGAGAGCAATATCCCCGGCCACACCACCGGACGAATATCCTTGACCTGCGTATCCATCCCTCCGGAAAATAGGATAACGCTCAATGCTACCATCCCGATAAACTGTGCCTCTTGGGCATTATGGAACTGAATACCTAATCCGTCGCTGCCAAAGAGCATCCCGACAACCAAAAAAAGCAACAGTACGGGAACACCCAGGCGATAACCCGTTTTCCCGACAACCACACTGACAAATAATAATATGGAACCTATTAATAAGATATTTTCAGAAGAGAAAATCATACCAATAAACAATTTAACAAGAATGAAATGCAAATATACAAATAAAATACCCAGCGACGGCAACGATTCCTGGATTTCTGCCCAAGACCGATCTCCATTACCGGAAAGAATTTGTACCTTTGTATAACAGATTTAATACAAATATGGATTATTCGGACGAACATTTCATGAAACTGGCCTTGGCCGAGGCACAAAAAGCACAAAAAGAGGGAGAAATACCGGTAGGGGCCGTCATTGTCTGTAACCGGATGGTAATAGCCCGGGCACATAATTTGACAGAGGCTCTCTGCGACATTACCGCCCATGCCGAGATGCAGGCCATTACAGCTGCCGCAAACCGGTTAGGAGGAAAATATTTGACCGATTGCACGTTGTATGTAACGCTGGAACCTTGTGTGATGTGTGCCGGAGCCCTCGGATGGTCGCAAATATCCCGTATCGTGTATGGAGCCAAAGATGAAAAAAAGGGATATTCCCGTTTCGCTTCGAACGCATTACATCCCAAAACGGCCATAACTGCTGGTGTATTGGAAACGGAATGTGTCGAATTGATAACCTCTTTTTTTAAACAAAAACGACGTTAAAATCATCCTCTTTGCCATACGATACCAACAAGCGATCTGCCATTTCAGCACAAAACGATGGAAAAGCCATATTACTTTATCAAAACATCAAAAACGACATTTCCTACACACTCCCTATACGAACCGTACACCTTTTTATTTTTTTCGTATCTTTGTACCCAGATATGGCGCGTATATTATCGATCGATTACGGACAAAAACGAACGGGAATAGCCGTTACAGATCCGTTGCAAATTATTGCAAACGGCGTTACGACCGTGCCCTCGGAGCAGATTATCGACTTTCTCAGAACATATCTGCAAACAGAACAAGTAGAAACAATCGTGGTAGGGTTGCCTAAACAAATGAACAACGAACCCTCTGAGAACATGAGACGTATCAAACCGTTTGTCCAGAAATTAAAGGCAACATTTCCCGATATTCCTATTGTATATTTCGATGAACGTTTCACCTCTACCCTGGCTCATCGTACCATGCTGGAAGGAGGTATGAAAAAGAAAGAGCGGCAAAACAAAGCCAAGGTAGATGAAATAAGCGCCGTAATCATATTGCAAGGATATTTGGAAAGTAAAAAACAACATTTATAACATATGATATTACCTGTTTACTTATACGGACAACCTGTCTTGCGGAAAGTGGCAGAAGAGATCTCTCCCGATTATAAAGGCCTGCCCGAACTGATAAAAAACATGTATGAAACCATGTACCAATCAGAAGGTATAGGATTGGCTGCCCCCCAAGTGGGATTAAGCATCCGGTTGATTGTCATCGATGCCGACGTAATGGCCGAATCATTTCCCGAATGTAAAGATTTCAAGATAACCCTGATCAACCCCAATATCTTAGAGAAAACCGGTAACAACGTATCCTTTGAAGAGGGATGTTTGAGCTTGCCGGGAATTCACGAAAACGTAACACGCCCCGACAAAGTAACGGTAAGCTATCTCGACGAAAATTTCCAACCTCAGACAAAAACATTTGAAGGATTTCAGGCCAGAGTAGTACAACACGAATACGACCACCTGGACGGAAAAATGTTTATCGACCACGTTTCGTTGATACGCAAACAGCTGATCAAATCGAAACTCAACAACATCGTCAAAGGAAAAGTCAAATGCGACTACCGGACAAAAGCCGTATCCAAATAAAAAGGGGTGTATGTTACACCTCAAAGAAGGCGCTCTTTCAACACATTGTTGACAAATCTTTTCGGTAAAAAAAACGTTTATTTATGAAGACAAAGGAGGTTTCCTAAATATCTTTTTTGTATTATTGAATAGATTCATAGATAAATACAAAATAAAATTGCTATCTTTGCCTTCTAGTTTGCAGAATTAATTGAGCTATAAAATGAGCAAAGAACATATAGAACCTGACTACATCTTTGAAACAAGTTGGGAAGTTTGCAACCTGGTAGGAGGAATATACACCGTTCTATCTACAAAATCAAAAACCTTACAAAAACTATACAAAGATAAAATCATATTTATAGGTCCCGACATCTGGCAGGACAAAGAAAATCCACTTTTCATAGAATCGGAAGTAACGGCTTTAAAACAATGGAAAAATAAAGCTGCCAGGCCGGAAGGGTTGTGTGTAAGAACCGGACGGTGGAATATCCCCGGAAAACCTTTGGTCATATTGGTAGATTTCCGAAATATGTACGTACACAAAAACGAATTGTATGGACATATGTGGGAGTGGTTCGGCGTAGATTCGCTCCATGCCTACGGCGATTACGACGAATCTTGTGTTTTTGCCTATGCAGCGGCCCGTGTCATAGAAAGTTTTTACCGTTTCGTAGAAGGAGAAAAGAAAAACGTCATTGCCCATTTCGATGAATGGACCACGGGAATGGGACTTCTTTATATCAAGCACAACATTCCGAGTATCGCTACGGTATTCACCACACACGCTACATCAATAGGCCGCTCCATCGCCGGGAACAACAAACCTCTCTATGACTACCTGCCCGGATATTTCGGAGACCAGATGGCCCAGGAATTGAATATGGAGTCCAAACATTCAGTGGAAAAACGGGCGGCCCAACAGGCAGATGCCTTTACAACGGTCAGCGACATTACAGCTCGCGAATGTACCCAACTGCTCTCCTGTA
>DVNA01000074.1 GCA_018714665.1 Candidatus Gallibacteroides avistercoris
TTTCCGCCCACCAACGAGAGCATCGTAATGGCATACAGGGTAAATATGAGCGCTATGCCCAACCCTTCGGAGGTCTTGATACCAAACTGCGTATTCAGATAGGAGGGTGTCCAGAAGAGGAAGAACCACCAAACGCCGTCGGTACAGAACTTGCCCAAGACAAAAGCCCAGGTCTGCCGATAGCGGAAACACTGCCACAGGGGCATCTTTTTTTCCGTCTCCTCGGCCGACGGCTTCACCAGGTCAGCTTCCAGCTTTTTGTCCTGTTCGATGTATGCCAGTTCGGCCGCATTGACATAGCGGCTCTTTTCGGGCGGGGTGTACATAAATACCCAGAAGCCCATCCAGATGAACCCCAGCACACCGATGATGACAAAGGCCATCTCCCATCCCCAGAACTTGGCCAGCAGAGGGATGGTCAGCGGTGCTATCAGGGCTCCGATGGAGGCCCCTGCATTGAAGATGGAGGTGGCAAAGGCCCGGTCTCTCTTGGGGAAATACTCGGCCGTTACCTTGACCGCTACCGGGAAATATCCCGCCTCGCCGATGGCCAGCACACTACGGGCAAACAGGAAGAAATACATACTGACGGTCGCTATCAGAACGGCCATGTCGCCGGTGGCGGCTATCAACTGTTCGCGGTTATCGAGCCCTACCCACAGTTCCGTGGCCACTCCGCAAAGGGCGTGCATACAGGCTCCTGCCGACCAGATACCGATAGACCACAGGTAGCCGGCCTTGGTACCCATCCAGTCGATCACCCGTCCGGCAAACAACATCCCGATGGCGTACACGATGGAGAAGGTAGCCGTAATGCGTCCGTAATGGATTTCGTTCCAGTGAAACTCGGGTTTGATAAATTCGTCCCACGTCAAAGAGAGCACCTGCCGGTCCAGGTAATTGATCGTCAGTGCCAAAAACATCATAATACAGATGGTCCACCTGTAATGCGTCATTTGATTGGTTGTATGTTCATTCATGTTATTTTGATTTAACGTTTTGTTTTTCAGTCAGCTCGTGCCTGCCGGATAATCTCCAACGAGAAGCGGCACTTTTCGGTTATATACCCCCACTCCTGGGCGGAGATACAGGCTTTGGGAAAGAGTTTCGACCCCATCCCGACGCACGCCGTGCCGGCCTTCATCCAGGCGGTCAGGTTCTCGGCGGTAGGTTCTACGGCTCCCGTGGCCATAATCATCGACCACGGCAGCGGGGCCAGGATATTCTTGACGAACGAGGGACCGCCCACGTTGCCGGCCGGGAAAATCTTCACCAAATCACAACCCAACTCTTGGGCCTGGCCAATTTCGGTTACCGAACCGCAACCGGGGGTATAAGGTACCAGGTGCCGGTTACAAAGTTTCGCCACTTCGGGATTGAGATAGGGGCCTACCACAAAGTTCGCCCCATACTGCAAATAGAGCGCTGCCGTAGGAGCATCCACCACAGAACCGACTCCCAGAATCATCTCCGGGCACTCCCGGCGGGAGAATTTCATCAGAGCGACGAACACCTCCGAAGCAAAATCTCCCCGGTTGGTAAACTCGAACGCCCGGACACCTCCTTCGTAGCACGCTTTCAACACCTGGCACGCTACCTTTTCGTCGCCATGGTAAAACACCGGAACCATACCTGTCTGTTGCATCACCTGCAACACCTGTAATTTTGTAAATGTAGCCATTTGTTTTTCCTTTCTTTTCGTTAACGGGAAACGCGTCCGGAGGCATCGCCCCGCATCAACGTCTCTACCTCTTTTACCGTTACCATATTGAAATCTCCGTAAACGGTGTGTTTCAGACACGAAGCCGCTACGGCAAAGTGGAGCGCCTGCTGGTCGTCGCCGGGATAGGTGAGCAGCCCGTAAATGAGCCCTCCCATGAACGAGTCGCCACCGCCCACGCGGTCTACGATGTGGGTAATGTCGTACCGGGGCGACTGGTACAACCGGGTACCGTCCCACAGAACCCCGCCCCACGTATTGTGGTTGGCATTGACCGATCCCCGCAACGTGATGATGATTTTGCGTGCTACGGGGAAACGTTGCATCAACTGGGTACATACGCTTTCAAAGGCAGCCCCGTTCACCGCTCCTGCCGTGGCGGTTACGTCAAATCCTTCGGGCTTGATGCCGAATACCTTTTCGGCATCCTCTTCGTTGCCGAGGATAATGTCGCACCCGGACACCAAATCGGGCATGACCTCTGCGGCGGTTTTCCCATATTTCCAGAGATTTTTCCGGTAGTTCAGGTCGCACGATACGGTGATGCCCCGTTTGCGGGCTTCGGCAATGGCTTCGCGGCAGACATCGGCCGCCCCCTGGCTGATGGCGGGGGTGATGCCCGTCCAGTGGAACCAGCGGGCATCTTCAAACACGTTGGCCCAGTCGATCATGCCGGGACGTATCTCGGATACCGACGAGTGTGCCCGGTCGTAAATTACCTTGCTGGGACGAGCTACGGCTCCGGTCTCCAAAAAATAGATACCCAAACGCTCGCCGCCATATACGATGTGGGAGGTGCCCACGCCGTATTTGCGCAGCTCCTTTACGCAACTGGCCGCCAGGTCGTTTTCGGGCAAACGGGTTACAAACTCGGTGTCGATGCCGTAATTGGCCAACGATACGGCGACGTTGGCCTCGCCGCCACCGAACGATATGTTGAATTGTCCCGCCTGGCAGAACCGTTCGTAACCGGGGGTGGCCAGGCGCATCATGATCTCTCCGAAGGTGATTACTTTTTTCATCGTTAAAAATTAAAATATGCTTTGGCGTTGTTGTAGCAGATGTCTTCTACCATCTGCCCGATAAAGTCGATTTCCGAGGCGGGCAGTTTGCCGCTTTCGATATCTTCGCCCAACAGGTTGCAGAGTATCCGCCGGAAATATTCGTGGCGGGGGTACGACAGGAAACTGCGCGAATCGGTCAGCATCCCCACGAAACGGCTCAACAACCCCTGGTTGGAGAGGGTGTTCAGCTGTTTGCGCATCCCGTCCTCCTGGTCGAGGAACCACCACCCGGCGCCGTATTGCATCTTGCCGGCAACGGAGCCGTCGTTGAAGGTATTGGCCATCGTGGCCAGCACTTCGTTGTCCTTGGGGTTCAGGTTATAGACGATTGTTTTGGCCAGGCGCCCGATGTGGTCCAACCGGTCGAAGAAGCGGTGTCCGGCCACCGCGCAAGGAAGGTCGTTGATGGCATCGAAACCCGTATCGGGACCTATCTGCCGGAACATCCGGGTATTGTTGTTGCGAAGGGGGCCGATGTGATACTGCTGCACCCATCCCTTTTCGGCATCCATAACGGCCAACTCGTGCAACAGCCCACTTTTAAAGAGGGATGCCTCCCCTTTCGATGGCGCTTTCCCGGCACGTACGGAACAGAATATCCGCTCCATATCGGCTGACGTATAGTCGTCGGAGAAGAAGGTGTCGAGCCCGTGGTCGGAGAGCTTGCATCCCATCGAGGCAAAAAAGTCGTGTCGCTTTGCCAGAGCCTCCAACAGGGTACCGTAACAGTTTATCTCTATTCCGGAGACTTCGCTCAACCGGTCTATATAGGCATTGTAGGCCAACGGGTTTTCTACGGCCAACACCTTGTCGGGACGCCAGGCGGGCAAGACCTTCACCCCGAAAGGGTGCTGCCGGATGGTCCGGTGGTGTTCGAGCGAATCGACCGGATCGTCCGTAGTGCATACCGCTTCCACGTTACAGCGTTTCATAATGGACTGCGCCCGAAATGCGTCGGTTTGCAACAGGGCTGTACACTGCCGATAGATATCTTCGGCGGTTTCGGGTTTCAAGACCTGGTCGATACCGAATATGCGAGAGAGTTCGAGGTGGGTCCAATGATACAAGGGGTTGCGCATGGCATAGGGAATGGTAGCCGCCCACTTTTCGAATTTTTCGTAATCCGGCTTGTCGCCGGTAATGTAGGCCTCGTCAATGCCGTTGGCGCGCATGGCCCGCCACTTGTAATGGTCGCCGCCGAGCCACACCTCGGTCAGGTTGCGGAACGAATGGTTCTCGGCAATCTGGCGGGGATCCAGGTGACAATGGTAGTCTATGATGGGCATCTTGGCGGCATGCTGATGGTACAGCTCCTGAGCCGCCGGGTTGTTTAGCATAAAATTCGCGTGGATAAATGGCTCCATATTTTCCAAGTTAACAAGGGGATGATTCGTTTTTCTTGACGAGCGGATGTTGTCCGCGACCGTTCGGGTGTCAAATGTATAAAAAAAATCTGCACCGTGCACGTACACGGACAGAAAATTCAAAATTATTTTCTTTTCCCTGGATTGGTCGTTCGGAAAACACCGTTTTTTAACAGAACGACAAGGACATAAAACGGTTTTTCCATTTCATATATAAAACGGAAGCGCAGCGAAGAGCCCTTAACAGCCCGATCGTTGCGCTTCTGAAAAATATGTTTCCATCCTCTGCCGGAAAACCGGCGGCGGAATGGTTCTACTTGTACTCTTCCCAGTTTACCTTCGACATGTCGCCCGACTTGATGAACTCGTTGTGGAAGGCGAAACAGGTTCTCAGGTTATGGGGGGTATGCCCTTTGGATGCCATGGCCAGATACTGGTTCAGCAGGTCGTGATAAGAGGGGTGAACGCAGTTTTCGATAATCAGTTTGGCCCGTTGCGAAGGGGTTTTTCCACGCAAATCGGCCACACCCAGTTCCGTAACAATGACATCTACCGAGTGTTCGCTATGATCTACGTGCGATACCATCGGGACGATGGAACTGATTTTACCGCCTTTGGCTACCGAGGGGGTAGTGAAGATGGAGAGGTATCCGTTGCGGGTAAAGTCGCCCGAACCGCCGATACCGTTCATCATCTTGGTTCCTACCACGTGGGTGCTGTTTACATTTCCGTATATATCGGCTTCCAGGGCGGTATTGATGGTTATCAATCCCATGCGGCGCACCAGCTCGGGGTTGTTGGTAATTTCGCCCGGACGAAGTACGATTTTGTCGCGGAAGAAATCGATGTTGGAGAATATCCGTTCGATGACGGGAGTGGAAACGGTCAACGAACATCCACTGGCAAATTTGCAACGGCCCTTTTCCATCAACCCGATGACGGCATCCTGAATTACTTCGGTGTACATCTCGAATGCCGGAATGTGCGGATTGGCTCCCAAACATCCCAATACGGCGTTGGCAATGTTCCCTACACCCGACTGGATGGGCAGGAACTCGGCCGGAATCAAGCCGGCTTTGAGCTGGTCTGAAAGAAACTCGGATACGTTGTTACCGATTTTCATCGTGATTTCGTCCACCGGCGTAAAGGGTGCAACGCCGTCTTCGACGTTGGTCTCTACCACACCGACAATTTTTTTAGGATCGACTTTCAACACGATCGAACCAATGCGGTCGCTGGGTTTGTAAATGGGTATTTCACGACGATAGGGAGGATCCAACGGCTGATAGATGTCGTGGAATCCGCGGATGCCCTTGGGCAGGAAATGGTTCAGCTCGACAATAATGCGGTCGGCCAGCTGGCATACCGTGGGAGCAATCCCTACGCCCGTCCCCAATACGATTTCGCCTTCGGGGGTAATATCGGCGGCTTCGATAATGGCTACATCTATTTTTCCATAAAACCCGTAACGGAGGTTTTGTGCGATATGTGAAAGGTGCAGGTCGAAATAAGAGATATCATGGCTGTTGATGCCGCTGCGCGAATCTTTGTGCGATTGGTAGGGAGTACGGCGGTCGATGGCGTTGGCCCGGGCCAAGGCACCGTCCAAATGGTCGCTGGTAGAGGCTCCTGTAAAGACACTTACCTTAAAAGGTCGTCCGGCGGCGTGTTCTGCTTCGGCCTTCTTAGCCAATGCTTCCGAAACTTTCTTGGGTGTTCCTGCTGCCGTGAAACCGCTGAATCCGATGCTGTCTCCGTTGTGAATGGTGGATGCGGCTTCTTCTGCTGAAATAAATTTTAATGACATGATTCTTTCCTTATAGTGTGTTTGTATATGCTGTTGTGATAAACGGGTGCGAAATTATAAAAAATTCCGTTACAATATCCTTGACTGGCAGTTTTTTAAAGATTATGTAACAGTTGAAGAACGAAACAATGCGATTTTGAAGAGATGTACACGGGATAAATCCGAATGACTCTCCGATCCTTTTGAGAACAAAAAAGGAGATTCGTTTCATAAAAAAAATCCGAAAAACATTTTCGGATTTTTTCTCTTCTTATTAGAATTTCTTTGCCAATATCTCGGACATGACCACTGCCTTGCGCAATTCGCTGCGATCTACCGAAAAGACCTCGTCTTTGTCCATGGCATATACATCTTTTTCGGAACTACTCCCGGCGTGTGTCGGTTTCAACGGCTTGTGCAACCGGGTATGTTGCTGGACAGAGGGTGTCTCCTTTTTTTGATCCGGCTTCGCCTGAACCGAAGGAATAACCTCCTTTGCAACAGGGGGGGACATTTTCTCCTGCGGAAGCGTTTCCGGTTCAAACAGCTCCTCCCACTTCTCTTCTACCTCTTCCCACCACTCTTCGTTTTTTTTCGGTTGAGGAGATTCTGGACGCACGTTTTTAGCTTCTCTTTTCTTTTTGGAACCCAACAGAGAATTTACAATCGGAATTACTACAAACAGGATAATGTAAATCCAAACGTCTAATTTATCCATAAGCTTTTTGTAACTTTGCGCCCAGCAAATATAACGATTTTATATGAAACCGTAGTTAGGCACTGATTAAAAAATAATTCCGGAAAATTTCACAACCTCCCGGAATTCATTTAACCTAAACCTTAACTATGAAAAAAATTTTCATATATTGTTTGCGATACAAAGATGGCTTTTTATTTTTTTAGAAACAAGTTTTTTTATTCTCATATCTTTTTTATGAGCGCAAAAAGACGCTTACTTTAAAACATCAAGAAATGACAAACAACTCAGTAACAGACTCTAAATCTGTAAATGGGGCGGAAGAAAAAAAGCTGTTTATCGAAACATACGGATGTCAGATGAATACTGCCGACAGCGAGGTGGTTGCCTCCATCATGCAAATGGGCGGGTATTCGCTGTGCGATTCCGTTGACCAGGCCGATGCCGTATTCGTAAATACCTGCTCCATCCGCGACAACGCGGAACAGAAAATCTTTTCCCGGTTACAGTTTTTCAACGCACTCCGCAAAAAGAACAAACATCTGATCGTCGGAGTTCTGGGCTGCATGGCCGAACGACTGAAAGACGAACTGCTCACCCACCATCAGGTAGATCTGGTAGCCGGGCCCGATGCCTACCTCGACCTGCCGCACCTGATGGGACAGGTAGAAAAGGGCGAAAAAGCAATCAATGTAACCCTCTCCACGGACGAAACCTACCGCGAGATCATCCCCTCGCGCATCGGCGGGAACCGCATCTCGGGATTTATCTCCATCATGCGGGGATGCAACAACTTCTGTTCCTACTGTATCGTCCCCTACACCCGCGGACGCGAACGCAGCCGCGACCCCGAAAGTATCCTCAACGAACTGAAAGACCTGCAAGCCAGGGGCTTCAAAGAGGTTACACTGCTGGGGCAGAACGTCAACTCCTTCTCCTTTGCCGACGCTGCCGGCAACCGGACCGATTTCCCCGCGTTGCTGGAAAAGGTGGCTCTTGCCGCCGGCGACATGCGGGTACGCTTTACCACCTCGCACCCGAAAGACATGAGCGACGAGACGCTCCACACCATCGCCCGGTATCCGAACCTTTGCCACCACATCCACCTGCCGGTACAATCGGGCAGTTCCCGCATCCTGAAACTGATGAACCGCAAATATACCCGGGAGTGGTACCTGGACCGGGTGGCCGCCATACGACGCATCATTCCCGACTGCGGACTGACCACCGACCTGTTCTGCGGATTCCACTCGGAAACGGAAGAGGATTTTGAACAAACCCTCTCCCTGATACGGGAAGTGGGCTTCGACTCCTCTTTCCTGTTCAAATACTCCGAACGGCCGGGAACTTACGCCTCGCAGCACCTGCCCGACGATATACCCGAAGCTACCAAAATTGCGCGCCTGCAAAAAATGATCGAGCTCCAAAACCAGGTCTCGCTGGAAAGGAACCTGGCCGACATCGGAAAGACTTTTGAAGTACTGGTCGAAGGTTTTTCAAAACGTTCCAGAGAAAAACTCTTCGGACGTACCTCCCAAAACAAGGTGGTGGTCTTCCCCAAATCGGGATACCACATCGGACAACGGGTAACGGTCCGTATCTCGGAAGCATCCTCGGCCACATTAATCGGAATACCCGAAACGAATAACGACTAAATATCAGGTATTGCGTCTCCCTGCTCTTTTACAGGGAGACGCAACTTTTACCCCCAACATTCACCTTACCATGCAAATAGAACAACCCTCCCCAAAAGATATCCTGTGGAGCAAAAACTTTATTGCCGCTGCCTGCGCCAACTTTTTAATGTTCTTGGCCTTTTATATGCTCCTGCCCATATTACCGATATATTTGACAGACCAGTTCGACGCCAACAAATCAATCGTGGGTATCATCCTGGCCTCCTATACGATAACGGCCCTGATTATCCGTCCGTTTGCCGGATTCATGGTCGATTCTTTTCCCAGAAAACCGCTGCTGATGATCTGTTATGCCGCATTCATTCTCTTTTTCGGAGGTTACTTGCTGGCCGGCACCTTGCTGATTTTCGCATTTATCCGGGCGGCCCACGGCTTAGCCTTCGGGTTGGTAACCATCTCCAACAGTACCGTGGCCATCGACACGATGCCCTCCTCCCGACGGGGCGAAGGCATCGGATATTACGGCGTATCCTCGAACCTGGCCATGGCTTTCGGCCCTACCATCGCCCTGTTCCTGTTGGACCTCAGCCACAATTACGACACCGTCTTTATCGTATCGCTGGTAGCCGGATGTATCGGATTCGGATGTGTCAACCTGATTAAACTGCCGGCCCGAAAAATAGACAACGGGCCCAAAGAGCCGATATCGTTAGACCGTTTCATCCTGCTCAAAGGTATCCCCGGGATGTTGCCCATGTCCCTGATCTCGTTCAGTTACGGGATTCTCTCCTCATATCTGGCTATTTATGGAAAAGAGGAGGTTGGCCTTGCTTCCGGTACAGGTCTCTATTTCGTCCTGATGTCGGTGGGGCTGATCAGCTCGCGGATCACCGCCGGCAGGATGCTCAACAAAGGACTCATTATACCGCTTATCTTGACGGGTCTATACATACTGGCTACCGCTTTTTGCCTGTTCATTTTCGTCAAAAATGCTTTCGGATTCTACACCTCCGCCCTGTTGATGGGCATCGCCTACGGGTGTATCTGCCCATCGTTCCAAACCATGTTCATCAACTTAGCGCATCACAACCAACGCGGAACGGCCAATTCCACCTTCTTTACCTCGTGGGATTTCGGTATCGGAGCCGGCGTCCTGATCGGAGGTGCCATCGCCGACATATCCAATTATACCACCGCTTACCTGTTTGGCTTAACATTAATTGCTGTTGGATATACATTTTTCAGGCTTATTACGGCTCCTTATTTTAACAAAAATAAACTAAGATAACCCGCAGAGTTTAAAAAACATATAATAGCACAAACAATACATAAAACATCTTTACAAACAACTCCTTATTCAAAAAAATTATGTTATTTTGCTAACAGAAAGGAGCCTTTGAACAAGACAAGGCTACACATACATATACAATTATAAATCAAATACTTGTGATCTATGAAAAAACTTTTATTTTCGATTGTTTTACTGAGTTTCCTCGCCACCAACAACGGTTGGGCCGCAGGACCTGATACCAAAAAAGAGTGGAAACCTCTTTTCACGGAAAGTTTATCGAATGCTACTTACGACAAAGAAGCATGGACCTATGAAGACGGCGTCTTGACAGCCTCGAAAGACAACGCTATCTGGACGAACCTGATATATGAAAACTTTATCTTGGAGCTGGAATTCATGAATGACAAGGGAACCAACAGCGGAGTAGTGGTATATTGCACCGATCGGGACAATTGGATACCCAACTCGGTAGAGATTCAAATCGCCGATGATTACAGCGAAGAGAACATCAACCAACATCCCCGTTTCAAATGCGGAGCCATCTACGGACACTTAGGCCCCAACAAAGAAAATGTGGTAAAAAAAGCCGGCGAATGGAACAAAATGAAAATCATTTGCAAAGGACAAAGAATTACCGTTACCCTGAACGGGAAGAAAATTACCGACATGGACATGAGCGAATGGACCTCCGGCACGAAAAACCCCGACGGAACAGAAATTCCCTCGTGGCTTCCCAAACCTTTTGCCGAACTCCCCACGGCCGGATATATCGGACTGCAAGGCAAACATGGAAATGCTAAAATATCGTTCCGTAAAATGAAAATCCGCGAACTGTAACATTCCGAAACAGATACGAAACAGGGCGACAGACTTCAAGAAACGTTGGAGTCTGTCGTTTTTTTTATCGCCCCATCCAGCCGGATGTTCGTTAAAAAAGCGTAATAGAGCCCCTTATCTCCAAAATAATTTGTTCTTTTGTAACAAATTTAGGGTAGGTGTGTCCCCCCCGATGGGCATATCTTTTTATATTCGATTCTTCCGTCCGGATCAAAACGTACGGAAAACCATTTACCAACAACGGAAAATGCCGGTTATAAAGACATACAACTGTCCGGTATGCGGAAGCACAAACATCAAATCCTTTTTGTCATGTAGGGACTTCTGCGCATCCGGAGAGATTTTTAACATAGAAAAGTGCCAGAATTGCGGATTTGCCTTTACACAACAATTTCCCGATGAAGAGGAGATAGGCCGTTACTACGATACGCCGGCTTACATTTCCCATTCAGATACCCGAAAAGGGATTATCAACGCTGCTTACCACCTGGTACGCAAAGCCATGTTGCGAAAAAAAGCCGATCTGACAGAACGTTATGCCGTGCCCTGTAAAAAAGGCACCTTGCTCGACATCGGATGCGGCACAGGCTACTACGCCGCAACCATGAAAAGCAGGGGCTGGGAAACCGTCGGCATAGAGAAAAACCGCTCAGCAGCCGCCTTCTCGGCCGAACACCAGGGGATAAGAGCATTGCCTCCCAACGAATTGGCAACATTCAAGGAAGGGACATTCGACGTGATAACCCTCTGGCATGTATTGGAGCATCTGCAAGAGCTTCACTGGACGGCAGAAACGCTAAAACGCCTGTTAAAACAGGAAGGAACGTTAATTATAGCGTTACCCAATGAACAGTCGTACGACGCCCGCCATTATAAAGATTATTGGGCAGCCTGGGATGTGCCCCGCCATTTATGGCACTTCTCGCCCGATACATTTGAAAAGTTCATAACCCGGTACGGGTTTACCATCGTTGAGAGAAAAAGAATGCCTTTCGACGGTTTCTATATTTCGATGCTCAGCGAAAAATACCAAAAAAAGAGCGTCCCTTTTATCCCGGGATTTTTGCACGGATTAATCGGATGGGTCGCCAGTTGGTTTGACTACAAAAAAAGCAGTTCTGTTATTTATATTTTAAAACACGCCCCCAAATGACCAAGACACCTCAGAATATCCACTATTCATCGTTCTTCAATGCCCGCCTGACCTCAACCATCAGCATCGCGTTGGTATTGTTTATTTTAGGACTGATTGCCCTTATCGGCATCATGGCTTCCGAAATATCGATGTATGTAAAAGAGAACATCGGCTTCTCCATCGTTTTGAAGGACAACCTGAAAGAGAACGAAATCAACCGGATGAAACAACAGCTGGAAAAGACGAAATTCGTAAAATCGGTAACCTTCCTCTCCAAAGACGAGGCGTTGAAAGAGCTAACGGCCGAGTTGGGCGAGAATCCGGAAGAGTTTTTGGGATTCAACCCCTTGCAAGCCTCCCTCGAAGTGAAACTAAAAGCACAATACGCCAACGCCGACAGCTTGCAGTGGATCGAGAAAAAATTAAACGCCTATTCAGGTATCAGCGAAATTGCCTACCGCAAAGACCTGATACAACTGGTCAATGAAAACGTGAAGCGCATCGGGGCCGTCCTCCTGCTGCTGGCCGCAATACTCATGGTCATCTCCTTTGCCCTGATAAGCAACACCATCCGGTTGAGCGCATACTCCAAACGGTTCCTGATTCACACCATGAAACTGGTCGGTGCTACACCGGCCTTTATCCGAAGGCCCTTCATCGTGTCGAACATCGTAAACGGTATCGTGGCATCGGTATTCGCCATCGGGATGCTGACAGGCTGTATCTACTACCTCTCCACGGCCGTCGAGAATTTCAGTATCCTGATGAGCCTGGACTACCTGATCTCGGTTTACCTGATCGTATTTATCTTAGGTATTTTCCTGACGGCCATCTCCGCCTACTTCGCCGTCAACAAATACATCCGCATGAATCACGACGACCTCTATTACGTATAACTTTTTCAGACAAATATATAATCGATAAAATATGGAAACAACCAATTTCGTTCTGGGCAAGAACAATATCAAATGGATTATCCTATCATTCGTACTGGTTCTGGTAGGATTTGCCCTGATGCTGGGAGGCAGCACCGATTTCGAGGCTTTCGATCCCAACATTTTCAGCTTCCGCAGAATCGTATTAGGGCCGGGATGCTCCTTTGCCGGATTTGTCCTGATGATTTTCGCCATCCTGAAAAAAGACAAAAAAACTAACCAAGAAGAGAAATGAACTGGATAGAAGCCCTGATATTGGGAATCGTACAAGGATTGACCGAATACCTGCCCGTCAGCAGCAGCGGACACCTGGAAATAGCCAACACGTTGTTGGGCGTAGAAACCGAAGAGAACCTCTCGTTTGCCGTCGTCGTACATGCGGCAACGGTGTGCAGCACCATCGTGGTTCTGTGGCATGAGGTAGCGTTCCTCTTTCGCGGGTTGTTCCGTTTTCAATGGAACGAGCAGACCCAGTACATCTCCAAAATCGTCCTGTCGATGATTCCGGTAGCCGTGGTGGGATTGTTTTTCAAAGATTTCGTAGAGAGTCTGTTCGGCAACAGCCTGGTTCTGGTAGGCAGTATGTTGCTATTGACCGCTCTGTTATTGACCTTTGCCTACTACGCCAAACCGCGGACCAAAGAGCATATCTCTTACAAAGATGCCTTTATCATCGGTATAGCGCAGGCCTGTGCCGTCATGCCGGGACTGTCGCGCTCAGGCTCAACAATCGCTACGGGGTTGCTGTTGGGGGACAAGAAAGAACAAGTTGCCAAATTCTCTTTCCTGATGGTTATCGTTCCGATTCTGGGAGAAGCATTCCTGAATCTGATAAAAGGAGGTTACTCCCCCGAAGAGTCGGGCATCTCGGCCACCTGCCTGCTGGTTGGATTTGTAGCCGCATTCATCTCGGGAGCCATCGCCTGCAAGTGGATGCTGAACATCGTCAAAAAAGGGAAACTGATCTATTTTGCCATATACTGCGTCATCATGGGAGCGTTTTCCATCGTCTATGCACTGATATAACCCGTTTTGAATGGATTTTATAGAAGGAGAAGTTCTGTATTTCGACAAACCGCTGTATTGGACCAGTTTTAAATTGGTGAAGCTGGTACGCAACACGCTGTCGCGCAAATTGAGAATCAAAAAAATAAAGGTAGGGCACGCCGGAACGCTCGACCCGCTGGCATCGGGCGTGATGATTATCTGTACCGGCAAGGCAACGAAAAAGATAGAGAGTTTTCAATACCAGAGCAAAGAGTACATCGCCACGTTGCACCTGGGGGCCACCACCCCGTCGTTCGACCAGGAGACCGAAATCGACGCCACCTACCCGACCGAACACATCACCCGCCAACAGGTAGAACGGGTACTGGCCTCTTTTGTAGGTAGCATCAAACAGGTACCTCCCTCGTTCTCAGCCTGTAAGGTTGAAGGCGTCCGGGCCTACGAACTGGCCCGCAAGGGCAGCGACGTAGAGTTGAAGGCCAAAGAGCTGGTCATCGACGAAATAGAGTTGTTGGAGTTCAGTCCGATAGAGATCAAAATACGGGTGGTATGCAGCAAAGGGACCTATATCCGGGCACTGGCCCGAGACATCGGACGGGCACTCGACAGCGGGGCTCACCTGTCAGGACTGATACGTACCCGCATCGGCGACGTAACATTAGACCGGTGCTACCACGTAGACCAGATTGCCGAATTGGCAGAACTGGCACAAGCAGCACAGGAATCACAGGAAAAATAAAACACAAAACGATATGAAACTGTCACAATTCAAATTCAAATTACCCGAAGAGCTTATCGCCCAATATCCGGCAAAATACCGGGACGAATCGCGGTTGATGGTGATAAACCGGAAAGAAGGCAGCATCAGCCATGCCGTATTCAAGGATATCATCAACTACTTTGACGACAAGGACATATTCATCTTCAACGACACCAAAGTATTCCCCGCCCGCCTGTACGGAAACAAAGAGAAGACCGGTGCCAAAATCGAAGTATTTCTGCTGCGCGAACTCAACCAGGAAAACCGGCTCTGGGACGTCTTGGTAGATCCCGCCCGAAAGATCCGCATCGGAAACAAACTCTACTTCGGCGAGGACGACTCGCTGGTAGCCGAGGTAATAGACAACACCACCTCGCGGGGACGGACGTTGCGTTTCCTCTTCGACGGTACACACGAAGAGTTCAAAGAGACGCTTTACAAACTGGGCGAAACGCCCCTGCCCCGTTACATCAACCGGCCCGTAGAACCGGATGACGAGGAGCGGTACCAAAACATCTTCGCCAAAAACGAAGGAGCCGTGGTAGCTCCCGCCGCCGGGTTGCATTTCAGCCGGGAACTGTTGAAACGGATGGAGATCAAAGGTATCGAATACAATTTCCTGACCCTGCACTCGGGATTGGGAAATTTCCGCGAGATAGATGTCGAAGACCTGACCAAACACAAAATGGACTCTGAACAGATGCTGGTTACCCCCGAACTGGTCAACTTTGTCAACAAAGCCAAGGACGAAAACCGAAAGGTGTGTGCCGTAGGGACCTCCGTAATGAGAGCCATTGAAAGTACGGTCAGCACCGACGGACACCTGAAACCGTACGACGGATGGACCAACAAGTTCATCTTCCCCCCGTACGACTTCACCGTAGCCACCAGCCTGGTAACCAACTTCCACATGCCGTTGTCCACCATGCTGATGATGACCTCCGCTTTCGGCGGATACGAATTGATAGACCAGGCATACGACATTGCCGTAAAAGAGAAGTACCGTTTCGGCGCTTACGGCGATGCCATGCTGATTTTATAATCGAGAACTCCCCCATGTCTGATAGACCCCGTCAAAAAAGGCGGGGTCTATCGGTAAAATTGGCTATGACAACCGGCTTGCACACCACATATCTATCCTTGGGGTCCAATCAAGGCGATCGGGCCGCCCTGCTGCAACAGGCAATCGCCCTGCTCGGAGAACGGGCGGGAGAGCTTCGTGCCGTCTCGTCCCTGTACCAGACCCAACCTTGGGGCTTCGACTCGCCGCATCCCTTCCTCAACGCCGCCCTCTGCCTGCAAACGCCGCTTACTCCCGAAGAGCTGTTACAGACAACCCAACAGATTGAAAAAGAGTTGGGCCGGACCCGGAATCCCCGACAACAAGGATATGCCGACCGAAAGATAGACATCGACATCCTGTTCTACGACGACCGAAAGATAGAAACCCCCAGCCTGACCCTGCCGCATCCGCTCATGACACAGCGCCGCTTCGTATTGGAACCCCTCTGCGAGATAGCCCCGCAACTGCGCCACCCCTCGGGAAAGAGCATCGCCCAACTGTTGGCCGAACTGCCCGCCGGTTAGAAACGGCCATCGAGAAGCAAGACAACTATTTTTCACGAAAAAATATCCGTTATCCGGAAAAAAGAGGTATCTTTGCCGCATCGTAAAGAAAGTGGAAGGATTTGGCTGCTTGCAACCACGGAAAAAAATGCTAAAATCGTATCTTACCTTTTGTATCCCAGTCAATCCGGAAATTTTTCAAGCGATGTTTCCCCCTCTTCAAACGAAGCCGGGGTGCAAGTGAAATTTATCCATACACCAATTTATAGATTATGAATTACCTATTTACCTCCGAATCGGTGTCCGAAGGACATCCCGATAAAGTAGCCGACCAACTGTCGGATGCTTTGCTTGACGAGTTCCTGGCCTACGACCCGGACTCCAAAGTAGCTTGCGAAACGCTTGTAACTACCGGACAGGTAGTGCTGGCAGGAGAAGTAAAATCAAATGCCTACGTCGATTTAATGGACGTGGCCCGCAAAGTCATCAACCGCATCGGATACACCAAGAGCGAATACAAGTTCGACGGCGACTCGTGCGGCGTATTCTCGGCCATCCACGAACAATCGCCCGACATCAACCGCGGCGTGGAACGGAAAGACCCCATGGACCAGGGAGCCGGCGACCAGGGAATGATGTTCGGATACGCCTGTGCCGAAACCGACAACTACATGCCGTTATCGCTCGACCTGTCGCACCTGCTGCTCAAAGAGCTGGCCGCTATCCGGCGCGAAGGAAAAGTGATGACCTACCTGCGCCCCGACTCGAAATCGCAGGTTACCATCGAATACAACGAACAGAACGAACCGGTACGCATCCATACCATCGTCATCTCCACCCAACACGACGAATTCATCGCCCCGGCCGACAATACGGTCCAAGCCCAGCAACAGGCCGATGAACAGATGTTGAAAACCATCTACGCAGATGTAGAAAAATACCTGATACCGCGCGTGAAGGCCATATTGCCCGAACGCATCCAGCAGATGTTCGACCGTCAGCTGATCCTGCACGTCAACCCCACCGGCAAATTCGTCATCGGAGGCCCCCACGGCGACACCGGACTGACCGGACGGAAAATCATCGTCGATACCTACGGTGGGAAAGGGGCCCACGGCGGAGGCGCCTTCTCCGGAAAAGACCCCTCGAAGGTAGACCGCTCGGCAGCCTATGCCGCCCGCCACATTGCCAAGAACCTGGTAGCAGCCGGCATATCGGACGAGGTGTTGGTACAAATCTCGTACGCCATCGGCGTAGCCCAACCGGTAAGCGTATATGTAAACACGTATGGAAAATCGAAAGTAAACATGAGCGATGCCGAGATTGCCCAGAAAGTAGCCCAGATTTTCGACCTGCGCCCCAAAGCCATCGAAGAACGGTTGAAACTGCGCAACCCCATATACGAAGAGACAGCCGCCTACGGACACATGGGACGTACCCCGCAAACCGTACGTAAAGTATTCACATCCAAATACAACCCCGAACCGGTTGTTCGCGAGGTAGAACTCTTTACCTGGGAGAAACTGGACTACGTAACGGCTGTCAAACAAGCCTTCCACCTGTAAGCCAAAAGCGTTACCGCAAGCATACGGCATAACATCCGGTAGGTGTGTCAAATGAACGTTTAGACACACCTCCCTTCTAATTTCCCGCCGAAATTATCCCCAGACAGCGCCCGATTCGGGTAAAATTGCTATTTTTGTCTTGTTTAAACCCAACCCACAAACTGGCAGAGAGATGAAAAACGGACCACTCCTTTTCCTGCTTCTTGGATTCCTGCTGGCACTTTCGGCCTGCGGGGGAGATAAACGGAGCTACATCGCCGACTTCGACATCAAAGACCTCGGCAACAACCCGTTGTATGCCGTACACAAATCTTACGACGGCAAGATACGCATCGATACGGTATGGCCCAAAAACAATTTTTTCCGGGTCAAAGGCGAGGCCGACTCCCTCTCACGCATCGACCTCTACTCTACGGGCTTCAACCGCCTGTTCTCCCTCTATATCCAGAACGGCGACCATATCGAGGTAGACGGTCAGATAGAAAAGCTCTCGTCAGCCAAAATAAAGGGAGGCGGTATCAACAACGACATCGCCGATTTCTACCAGGAGCACGCCGCCATGATGAAAACACGCGACTCGCTGTTGCAACGGCTTGCCCTGACTCCCCCTGAAAACAGGAAAGAATACACCGCCTGCCAAAACATATCCGACAGCCTCAGCCGAGAGATAGGCCGCGCCGTTGCCACGTATGCCGACCGCAACCGCCGCTCTGCCGCAACGGTAGCGCTGGTGGCCGAAAATATGCTTCTGCCGGAAAACCTCCCGTTGTGCGACTCGGTGATGCAACTCCTCTCGCCAAAAGCCAAACAGGACAATCCCGTGGCCCGGCGCGAGATAGAACAATTCTTGAAAGAGTCGTACGACATCGCATCAGACACCCTGTTCAAGGGATTCAGCCTGAAAAACGAAAAAGACTCTACCGTCCGCATCGATTCACTGTACGGCAAACCCGCCGTCCTGCACTTCTGGTCGGCCTCGCTGCCGAAAAACGGAGCCAACAACAGTTGGCTGAACGACGCCACGTTCCACTTCCCCGACTCGGCCATTCACATCATCTCGATAGCTTTCGACCTGGATACCGCCCTCTGGAAACAAAACCTGCGAAACAACCCCTACCGGGGGACCAAACTGATCGAACCGAGAAGATTCAACTCGGCCATCGCACAAGAATACGGCATACGCCAGCTGCCGAACAACGTTGTCATCGATCGCCAGGGACGCATCGTCGGACGGAACCTGAAAAGCACCGAAATGGCTGCGTTGCTCCAAGAGATATCCCGTACACGGGTTGAACCGACAGACTCCATCCCCCACTAAAATTCTCCCACTATGCTTGTCAAGGTATTCGGAGCAGCCGTCAGCGGGATAGAGGCCATCGTGGTAACCATCGAGGTAAACTGTTCGCAAGGCATCCGCTTCTTTATGGTGGGCCTGCCCGACACGGCCGTAAAAGAGAGCCACGAGCGCATCGTATCGGCTCTCGAACACAACGGCTTTCGCTTTCCGCGCAGACAGATCATCATCAACCTGGCACCGGCCGGCATCAAAAAAGAGGGTTCGGCCTACGACCTGCCATTGGCCATCGGCATCCTGGCCTCGTCCGAGGCCATCGCCGGCAACCGCTTGGCACAATATATGGTGATGGGCGAACTTTCGCTGGACGGGAGCATCCTCCCCATCAAAGGGGCGCTGCCCATTGCCATCAAGGCCCAGGAGGAGGGATTCCGCGGGCTGATTCTGCCCAAGGCCAACGAAAAGGAGGCCGCCGTGGTAGAAGGATTGGCGGTTTATGGCGTAGAAAACATCAAAGAGGTAATCGAATTTTTCAACGGAGAACGGGAGTTGAAACCGACCGTCCTGAACATCCAGGAGGAGTTTTACCACCAACAGACAACCTTTGAACTCGATTTTGAAGATGTAAAGGGACAGGAAAATGTCAAACGGGCTTTCGAGGTAGCCGCAGCCGGAGGCCACAACCTCCTGATGATCGGCCCTCCGGGAGCCGGCAAATCGATGATGGCCAAACGCCTCCCCTCCATCCTGCCTCCGCTCACCCTGCAAGAGGCACTGGAAACCACCAAGATACACTCGGTTGCCGGCAAGATGGGCAACCACACTTCGCTGCTGTCGCAACGGCCTTTCCGCGCACCGCACCACACCATATCGAGTGCAGCGCTGGTAGGCGGAGGAAGCTACCCTCAACCGGGAGAGATCTCGCTGGCACACAACGGTGTTCTCTTTCTGGACGAGCTTCCGGAATTTTCGAGACAAGTGTTGGAGGTGATGCGCCAACCGTTGGAAGACCGCAGGATAACCATCTCGCGGGCACGTTCGGCCATCGAATACCCGGCCTCGCTGATGCTCGTCGCCTCGATGAACCCCTGCCCCTGCGGGTACTACAACCACCCCGACAAAGCGTGCGTATGTCCCCCCGGCGCCATCCACAAATACCTGAACCGCATATCGGGCCCCCTGCTGGACCGCATCGACATACAGATAGAGATCG